>NZ_JAAHBQ010000009.1 GCF_020144665.1 Oscillatoria salina IIICB1
CCAATCGCGCTCTTTCCTCGATCGACCGTCAAGGTCAACTTTGTCACTTAGGGAATAGTAACAATTACTTATTGAGATAGATACATCAGCGAACAATTAAATTTAAAGTTTAAGTAAAGTTACTGCCTCAAACAGCAAACTAACTACCGTTTGCCTAATTTTACTGAAACTCTCAACCTGCCTGGCGAGAAGACAATCCCGGGTCTGAGAATTTATCGCCTGATTTTCAGCCCTAATGCCGCCTAATTTAAAGATTCAATGAAGATTCAGTAAAGGTACTGACTCTCAGCCCAAGTAGTCGATATAATCTACATAAATTCCACTAGACTACGCAAAAATTATTTACTTATCCTCTTCGGAATTTTACTTACAAAAATTTTTTTAGTTGTACTGGGGTGTCCATATGAATAGAGTTAACTTACTTAACATCCAAATTGACAATCTGAGCCTAAATGAATTGTTAGAAAAGCTTAAGCAAGGAGGTGTAGTATATACACCTAACGTAGATCATCTAATTAAACTCCAAAAAGATTCGGAATTTTATCAAATATATCAAACTGCCGATTTTCGAGTTTGTGATAGTCAAATTTTGCTGTTAGCATCTAAATTTTTGGGTCAACCAATTAGAGAAAAAATCTCTGGTTCAGATTTATTTCCCGCTTTTTGCGACTATTATAAACAGGATCGAGATGTTAAAATTTTTCTTCTCGGAGGACCAGAAGGAGTAGCCGATCGAGCACAAAAGAAAATTAATGCTAGAGTAGGACGTCAAATAGTTGTCGGTTCTCATACACCTTCTTTTGGCTTTGAAAAAGACGAACAGGAATGTCAGAAAATTATTAATTTAATTAATAACTCTGGAGCGACAGTTTTAGCGATCGGTGTAGGCGCCCCGAAACAAGAAAAATGGATTTTTAAATATAAAAATAACTTGAAAAATATCCAAACTTTTCTGGCAATAGGTGCTACCATCGAATTTGAAGCAGGTGCCAAGAAAAGAGCGCCAAAATGGATGAGTCAGTTAGGTTTAGAGTGGTTATTCCGACTGATTTTAGAACCGAAGCGACTTTGGAAAAGATATTTAGTAGAAGATATTCCTTTCTTAGGACTAATTCTGCACCAAAAACTCAGTTTGCATTTAGCAAGAACTAGGTAGGAAACTCGCAAAAAGAGTGTGATAGAATAAACCGTACTTCTAGTGACTACACTGGAAAATAGCTACTCGTAACGAAAAAGATGAAAAAGCTGAATGTGGTGATGCTCGGTCCTGGGTTGGAAGAGAAAGGAGGAATGGGTTCAGTAGAAACTCTAATTCTGAATACTGCCCCTTCCGAAGTAAAAATTGAACACGCTTCCACCTGGGATGGAGAAAGCAGTACATTGAAACTCTTTTCTCAGGCAGTAACTTTTTTCTTGGGGAAACTATTACGAGGAAAAGTAGATTTAGTTCACATTCATGTAGCTGAAGGAGGTAGCACAGTGCGAAAATCAATCCTCGCACTGATTGCCTTCGCCTTCCGTAAGCCAGTAATCATGCACGCTCATGGTTGCGAATTCCATTTGTTTTACGAAAAACTACCTAAACTGCCCAAAATAGGACTCAACTGGGTATGGCGACGATGTAGCTATATAATCGTCTTATCCGAAAGCTGGAAAAAATTTTACAGCGATCGCTGCGGCTTGAAACCAGAACAAGTGGTAGTCCTTCCTAACCCAGTAGCTATCCCTGAGAGCATACCCGATCGCCAGAACTCCGAACAAGTTAAATTCCTGTTCCTGGGAAAAATCAATCAACGTAAAGGCATCTTTGACTTACTCCAAGCCTTTGCCCAACTTCCACCACCACAGCGAGAAAAAGCACAGCTAATTTTAGCAGGAAGTGGAGAAATCGAACAAGCAACCAACCTAGCTCAAAGCTTACAAATCGACCAACAAATCCTCTTCCCTGGTTGGATAACCAAACAGCAATGCCAAGAATTATTAGCCCAGGCTGATGTCTTCCTCCTCCCTTCCTATAACGAAGGTTTGCCAATGGCATTACTAGAAGGAATGAGTTGGGGACTACCAGCAATTACTACCCCCGTAGGAGGTATTCCAGAGCTAGTCACAGACAAACAGACAGGATTATTAGTTAATCCGGGTGACATAACCGGGTTAAAAGAAGCAATGCAGTCTTTAATTGAAGATCGTTCTTGGAGATTACAGTTAGGAAAAGCTGCCAGAGACTGTGTCGCCCCCCTAGACGTAAAAATTTACAGTCGTTCTCTGTTTGATATTTATTACTCAGTAGGAGCAAGGAAGGAAAATCAAGATGCCAAAATTACTAACCTTAAGAGAGTGGCAGAGTAGCACTAGATTTGGTAGGAATTAGAATAAGAGATGATTCCTGCTTTATTAAAAACATCTATGCAACCTCAAGAACATCCGGAAGAAATCGATTTGCAGAAATACTGGCTGATTTTGAAAAGGCACTGGTTGCCCGCAAGCCTAGTTTGGATAGCAGTTGTTGCTATTTCTCTTTATAAAGCCCTGTCGATCGAGGATATCTATCAAGCTTACGGCAAGCTGAGATTCAAAAAACAAAATACTACTTCCGCCTTGATTACGGAAGCTGGAGAAAAAATTGGTAAACTAGATTCTTTAAATACCAACAATACTCCTTTAGATACAGAAGCACAAGTAATTCGCACAGCTCCCGTTGTCAATCGAACTATCGAAACCTTAAATTTAACCACCGAAGAAGGCAAACCTCTAACTTACCAAAAATTCATTAGCCGCCTTAACGTTAGTAATATTCCCGGCACAGACGTTTTACTAATTTCCTATAAAAATCCCGATCCAGAAAAAGCTGAGTTGGTAGTTAACCAACTTATGGAAATTTATATCGAAAATAATATTCTGGTTAATCGCGCCGAAGCAGCCGCAGCACGACAGTTTATTACAGAACAACTTCCCAAAACCGAAGCAGCGCTACAAGAAGCAGAAATAGCACTGCGAAACTTTAAAGAGAAATACGAGATCGTCAATTTGGCAGCAGAAAAAGAATTCGCCGTTGCTCAAACTAATCAATTAGATAGCCAAATTGACCAAGCAAATATGCAACTGCAAAGAGTTACAGTTAGGATCGCAGAAATTCAAAACCAAATGGGACTGAATTCTCAACAAGCCTTAGCCGTAAACTCTTTAAGCGAATCCGAGGGAGTTCAGCAAGCACTTACGAAATTACAAGAAGTAGAAGAAGAGTTAGCCACCGAACAAAGTCGGTTTTCCGATCGCAACCCAATAGTAATCAACTTACAAGAAAAGAAAATAGCCCTAGAGGATCTCTTAGCACAACGAGTCAACGCAGTTTTAGGTGAGTCCCCAAGACTCAGCGAACAAAATTTCCAGATGGGCGAACTACAAGCAGGTTTAACCGATAAATTGGTAAGTGCTGAGTTAGAACGTCGAGAACTACTCGAACAAATAGAATCTTTAGAAAAACTGCGCTCATTGTATAACCAACGCGCGAATCAAGTTCCGAAACTCGAACAGTTACAGCAAAAATTACAGCGACAAGTAGATGCTGCTCAATCTACTTATCAAATTTTACTCAATAACTTACAACAAGTTCAAATTGCTGAAAATCAAAATGTAGGCAACGCTCAAATCATTAGTCCGGCTATTGCCTCAGAAGATCCAGTTTCTACCAGTAAAAAAATGGTTTTAGGGACAGGAATTATTTTTGGTGCTGGACTATATGTAATTACAGCATTTGTCCTAGAACTGATCGATCCCTCAGTTAAAACTAGCAAAGAACTGCGCAATTTGTTTAACTATACATTATTGGGTATGATTCCTAGTTCTCGGAAAAAAGGTATTTTTTCCAGAATGCAAGTAGAGTCAACTATCCCAGAACGTCAAGTTATCGACTCACCTCATTCTATAAATAGCGAAGCCTACCGAATGTTGCAGGCGAACTTGAAATTTCTCAGTCCCGATCGCGACTTAAAAGTAATTGTCGTTACCAGTTCAGTTTCCAAAGAAGGAAAATCCACCATCTCAACAAACTTAGCCGCCGCGATCGCCCAACTTGGTAGTCGCGTCTTATTAGTCGATGCCGATCTACACCATCCTTACCAACATCATATTTGGCAGTTAACTAACGAACTAGGTTTGAGTGACGTAATCGTCGATCGCGCGGAATTAGAACGAGCAGTAAAACCAGTTATGCCTCATCTTGATGTTTTACCCTCAGGAGTAATTCCTCCTAATTCTTTAGCTTTGCTAGAATCCAAGCGCATGAAGTTATTAATTGAGAGTTTCCGTCAAGATTACGATTTTGTCATCATTGATACACCTCCACTGTTACTAGTAGCAGATGCCCTCACACTCAGTAAAATGACAGATGGAATTTTGCTAGTAGCAAGACCAGGCATAATTGACAGAGTAAGTGCAACTGCGGCTAAAGAACTTTTACAAAAATCAGGTCAAAATGTTCTCGGCTTAGTAACGAACAGTGTCTTCGTTGAAAATGAACCTGATAGTTATTTCCATTATGCTAAAAGCTATCATGAGGATCATAGTGATGTGCCAGCAACAAAAGTACCCAAAGCGCCCACAAACTCTCTGAAACCATAAATCAAACAAGACAGACAAAATTAAAAATTTTCCCCAAACAATTTGTGCTTTTTGTTAGGTACTTTTTATGTATCAGCATATCCTTACTGCCGCAACCAGATTAAAGCAGCATCTTCTCAATTCCGGACAAAAACTTATCAGAAAAACTCAGTCTGACAGTCTGCAAGGCTTCATCGCCAGGGTCGCAGCAGGAACTTTTGGGATCAAAGTAGCCAATGCTTTTTTGGCATATGCTATTAGCTTACTTTTGGCGAGAATTTTAGGAGCAGAAGGATTTGGCAGTTACGCTTATGCCCTAGCTTGGGTAAGCCTTCTGTTAATACCAGCAGTACTGGGACTTGAAGGAGTAATTACCCGTGAAGTTGCCGTTTATCAAACTAAATCAAACTGGAGTCTGGCTCATGGTCTTCTTCGTTGGGCTAACCAAGTCGTTCTACTTTCTGCTCTCATCTTGGGTATCTTAGCAGCCGTGGTTATTTGGGTTTTGACCCCAACTTCAGACTCACAAACGCTCTTTACATTTTTAATCGCCATAATTTCATTACCTTTTGCCGCCTTAGCAAGACTTAGACAGTCAGCAATGCAAGCTATTCAACGTATTGTCATCGGGCAAGTACCAGAAATGCTCGTTCGTCCGATCTTGTTAATTATTCTACTTGGGGGATTGTCTCTTCTGGGTATCAGTTTGAGTACCCCTTGGGCAATGGGAATGAATACTGCGGCTACAGGAATAGCTTTTTTGGTTGGAGCATATTTACTCGATCGATATTTACCAGAGAATATTAAACATACACCTGCTGAATATCGCCCCTTACTTTGGCTCCGCAGTGCATTACCAATGCTACTTATTGGTAGTTTATACATTGTTAATAACCAAACAGACACAGTGATGTTAGGGGCAATGAAAGATTCAGAAGCGGTAGGTATCTACACGGTTGCTAATCGAGGTGCTAGTTTAATTACATTCGTGTTAGTAGCTTTCAATACTTCTCTCGCACCTACTTTTGCGAGTTTATATGCCCAAGGAGATAAAAGGCGACTACAGCGAGTCGTTACCAAAGGTTGCCGAATGGTTTTGTTAGCTGCTTTACCAATTGCTTTTGCTTTAATAGCATTTGGTTATTGGTTTCTCTTGCTTTTTGGTGCAGAATTTGTTCAAGGGCAAACAGCCCTAACAATTTTAAGTTTTGGTCAGCTAGCTAATGCTGCTACAGGCTCAGTTGCTTTACTATTGATTATGACTGGTCACGAACGCGATACGGCGATCGGTATTTCTGCCAGTGCGCTTTTAAATATTATTTTAAATGCGATCCTGATACCCCAGTGGGGTGTAGAAGGTGCTGCTACGGCAACAGCAACTAGCACATTTTTTTGGAATATTATTTTAGTCGTATTTGCCCAAAAAAGGTTGCAAATTAACTCGACTGTTCTCGGAAAACTTAATTGAGGGGATCGAAAAAAATGAAGAAGCCAAATTTTTTTATCATCGGCGCTCCCAAATGCGGGACAACCGCCCTGAGCGAATATTTGAAAACTCACCCGAATGTTTATCTATCTTCCCCTAAAGAACCTCATTATTTTGCAGAAGCAGAATTTAATACTCCTAATCTAAAAACCTGGGAACAGTATTTAAAATTGTTTGAAGAGGCTACTGATAAGCATCTCGCAATTGGAGAAGCCTCAGTACACTATTTGTATTCGTCTATTGCTTTACAAAGAATTTATGAATATAACTCAAAGGCTAAAATTATCGCAATGTTTCGCAATCCAGTAGATTTGGTTTATTCTTATCACTCTCAACTGGTGTATAACTACGATGAAGATGAAAAAGATTTTGAGAAAGCCTGGAGTTTGCAGAAATCTCGTCAAGAAGGCTTTAATTTACCTAAATTAGCTCAAAATCCTTATGTTTTTCAGTATAAGTCAATTGGTCAATTAGGTTCTCAAGTAGAGAAACTGTTACAAATATTTCCCTCTGAGCAAGTAAAATTAATTCTATTTGATGATTTTAAATCTTCAACAGCGACAATTTATCGAAAAGTTTTAGAATTTTTGGAACTACCAGATGACGGCAGAGTTGATTTTCCGCGAATTAATGCCAACAGAAAGCACAAAATAGCTTGGTTGGGGATAATTACCGAAAAAACTCCTCCGAGTTTAATGAAAACAGCAGCGATCGCCAAAAAAGTTTTAGGCGTAGAAAGTTTTGGACTGGTGAATAAAATTCGACAGACAAATAGAGAAGAATTTAAACGAAAACCTCTTAGCTCAGATTTTCGTGCTAAATTGATCGAGGAATTTAGCACAGAAATTGATACTCTGTCAAGAGTTTTACAAAAAGACTTAACTCACTGGAAGATTTAAGCAAAAAATTATTAGGTTTACACAAGTTACAAGAAATTTTTTAGTCATGTCTAAATTTAAGTATGGACACTAATCCTTTAGTCAGTATTCTCATTAATAACTATAACTACGAGCGCTTTCTTGGAGAAGCAATTAACAGCGCCCTCAACCAAACCTATTTTAACTGCGAAGTAATTGTTGTCGATGATGGTTCTACAGACAACTCACCGGCAATAATTGCTAGTTATGGCAAGCAAATTATTCCCATACTCAAAAAAAACGGCGGTCAAGCTTCAGCTATTAATGCAGGCTTTGCTGCAAGTAAAGGAGAAATCATTTGTCTTTTAGACTCTGATGATTTATTTCTGCCCACAAAGGTAGCCGAAGTCGTCAAGATTTTGAGTAATCAACCAGATTTAGGTTGGTGTTTCCATCCCCAAAATTTAGTTAATACAGACGAGCTTGAACTTGAAAAAGAAATGCCTTTTGAAGGTAAACAAATAAGTGCTTCCAGAGAATATGATTTAAGAATACCAATTAGGAGAGGTAAAATTAACGGCTATCTTCCTCCCTGGGGAATTCCTGCCACTTCTGGGCTTTGCTTTCGGCGATCGCTTTTAGAAAAGATTTTACCAATGCCTGGAGGCGAAAAAGTTTCTTTGAGCGATAACTACATCAAGTTTGCTGCACTAGGTTTAGCTAAAGGTTTTGCTTTAGCAAAAGAATTATCTCTTCAGAGAATTCACAATAATAATATTTACACTTACCGGAAAGATCGAGAAAAAGAAAAAGTAAGAGCTAAAATATATATTTTAACCGCTTATTGGCTGAGAATAAATTTCCCTTCAATAACTAAGTTTGCCAACAATTCTTTTACCACCGGATTAAGTCTCTATCAAAGTACAAATAGCAATGATGCTGAGTGCCAAGTAGTGATTGAAAAATACTTATCATTGTTAAGTTTGCCTGAAAAAGTTGAAAATAATTTAAGGCTTTTCTACTATCGCTTAAAGACATGGTAAAAATATCTAAATTAGAAAATATATATTCACTTTTTGCCCTACTGTTTTTCAGTGGCGCCCTAGCTTTTGAAAGTTTATTTGCCAAATCTGAAGGTGAATTGGGTTCTCCTGTCCCTGGTTATAATCCACTTTCTTCTCTTTTATCCTTGTGGCAACATGGCATTTTTTTACTGGCTTTAGCTTTGCTGGTTGTGCGCTGGCGAAGGACTCTTGGCGCGGCATTAAGAAATAAATTTATTTGGTTTTTAATTGCCCTAATTATAACTTCTTATCTTTGGTCGGATTTTCCGGATTTTACCCAACGTCGTTCTCTGGCTCTTTTAGAAACAACTACATTTGGTTTATATTTAGCTTCACGCTATAGCTTAAAAACCCAGCTCAAATTTACAGCTATGGCACTGGGAATTGCCGCCGTTTTAAGCCTTTTATTTACTTTAGCTTTGCCAGGACGAGGTATTGAAAGTGGAGTTCACGCAGGTGCTTGGCGAGGAATCTTTATTCAAAAAAACATTTTTGCTCGCTTAATGGTTTTGAGTTCGATAGTTTTTTTAGTTGTAACTCCAGAAAATCGCAAACAACGTTATCTTATTTGGGCTACTTTTGGTCTTTCTATTGGTTTAATTCTGCTCACAACTTCAAAAACTGCTCTAGCATTATCAATGATTCTCTTACTTATGTTTCCTTTATATCAAGCGTTTCGATGGCGATTTACTTTGGCAACACCTTTCGTCCTTAGCGTAGTTTTGGTAGTTGCTAGTACAGTTACTTGGGTTTTGAGTAATGCAGAAAGGATTGTTAGCAGTGCGGGACGCGATCTTACTTTATCTGGACGGACGATAATTTGGTCTGCTTTAATAGATAAAATTCAGGAACGACCTTGGTTAGGTTATGGATATATGGGATTTTGGCACGGCATTTACGGACAGTCAGCTTATGTAGGAAAAGTTTATGGAACAACTTACATTCCGCCTCATTCTCATAATGGTTTTTTAGAGTTAGCTCTTGCTTTTGGCTTCGTCGGAGTTTTATTTTTTGTACTGAGTTTTATCAGTATTGCTAGAAGGGGAATTCTTTCAGCCCGTTTGACGAAAGCTAAAGAAGGATTGTGGCCTCTGATGTATTTATCGTTTCTAATACTTTATAATCAAACTGAATCTACACTCGTAGAACATAATTCAATTTTTTGGGTATTGTATGTGTCATTGGCTTTGTCGAGATTTATCCCAGCGAGACAAACAGATTAACAGCGAGTTCGGTGTCGTGAAAAATTCTCGCCCTAAGCTTTGATTGAGGAGAATTAATTAATGGGTAAAGTAGCAATATTTCTTTCGTCTTTAGAAGGAGGTGGAGCAGAACGAGTAATGCTTAACTTAGCTGAGGGTTTCTGTAAAAATGGTCTTGGCGTGGACTTGATTTTAGTTAAAAGAGAAGGTTCCTATTTGACTCAAATTCCAGCAAACGTCAAGGTGATTAATTTAGAGAAGAAGCGATTACTACAAAGCTTACCTGCTTTAGTTAATTATTTAAAGAAAGAGCGTCCTTTAGCGGTGTTGTCGGCGTTGGAAGATACTAATTTAGTCGCATTGGGCGCTAAATTTTTTTCGGGAGTTTCCACTCAAGTCGTTGTTACGGTACATAATACACTTTCTCAGGAGTCCCGAAATGCGACAAGTTTGAAGCGGAAAATAATTCCTTATGTGGTTTCGTGGTTCTACCCTTGGGCAGATGCAGTGATAGCTGTATCTCAGGGCGTAGCCAAGGATCTGACTAAACTAGGCTTGCGATCGCGTAATCTAAAAGTTATTTATAACCCGATTGTCACTCCCCAGATGAAAGCAAAAATTCAGCAACCACCAGAACATTCTTGGTTGGCGCCTGGAGAGCCACCTGTAATTTTAGGGGTGGGACGTTTGACTAAGCAAAAAGATTTTTCTACTCTTATTGAGGCATTTGCCAAAGTCCGACAACAGCAACCAGCGAGACTGATAATCTTAGGAGAAGGTGCAGAACGTTTACCATTAGAAACTTTAGCTCAGAAACTTGGTGTCGCCAAAGATCTAGATTTTCCTGGTTTTGTGGATAACCCTTATGCTTATATGGCAGGTGCTGCTGTACTGGTTCTTTCTTCTGCTTGGGAGGGTTTTGGCAATGTACTGGTAGAATCAATGCTAGCAGGAACTCCAGTAGTTTCGACTAATTGCGAAAGCGGTCCGGCAGAAATTTTAGCAAATGGCAAATATGGAAAATTAGTTCCTGTAGGAGATAGCGAGGCAATGGCAAAAGCGATCGCTCAAACACTTGCAGAATCTCCTGACTCCAAGTTACTGCAAAAACGAGCATTGGATTTCTCTTTGGAGAAAGCTCTTTCACAGTATCAGCAGTTATTGCCCCTTAACTAAAAACTGCTTTTTGGGTAACTATGAATTTGAAATTACAATTATTTCAGTTACAAGGAAAAAACTATGCAAATCAAAAAGCTTCTGGTTACGGGAGAGGAAGGATTTCTCTATCGCTATCACTTTCTGGTTGAAGCTATCTCTCAATACGTTAAGCAAGTAGAAACTTTACCCAGTGGCAACTTTTCTAATTTGCGAGTTATTGAATCATTAATTAGTTTGATTTATCGAATAACTTACAAAATTTCCTTAAGTACCGCCGATCGCCTTTTTCAAAAAAATAAACGAGCCTTTATTGCTAAATCTCGTCAAACTGAAGCGAAAATTAAACAACTAGGATACAAACCGGATCTAGTTCTTCATATTTTTAGTAAGTATTGTCCAATTTGGGATAATAATTTAGATATTCCTTATGCTATGTATCTCGATTATACAATGGCGCTTGCGATCGAAAATTGGTCTCCTTGGGCACCTTTTTTAAATGACAAAGAACGTGAAGATTGGCTGGAGTGCGAACGTCAAGCATACCAAAAAGCTACTCATCTTTTTACAATGAGCGAACAAGGAAAAACTTCTCTCAAAGAAGATTATGATGTGCCTGAAGAAAAAATTACTGTGGTCGGTTCTGCTGGTAATTTTCAATTTCCATACGAGGGCAAAAAAACCTTTGGCAGTCAGCAAATATTGTTTAATGGTTCGGACTTTGAAAGAAAAGGAGGCGATTTAGTTTTAAAGGCTTTTCCAAAAGTAAGAGAAGCACTTCCTAATTCCCAGCTAGTTATAATTGGTAAAAAAATTTTGACTAGCGAACCAGGAATTATTAATCCCGGACGGATATCATCTCGAGACGAAATGCGCGAACTTTTCCTCAACAGTGATTTAGTAGTTGCTCCTTCGCGGTGCGAACCTTTTCAAGAATTTTTGCTCGAAGCACTGAATTACGGAGTTCCTTGTCTCGTTTCCGATAAAGATGGAATGCCAGAAATTATTGATGACCAAGTAGATGGGATTGTAATTCGGGAAATGGATGCTGAAGTTTTCGCAAATAAGATTATTGAATTACTCTCTGATTCTAGCAAATTAATTTCTATGTCTAAACAAGCGAGGAAGAAAATAAAATATCAATTAAACTGGAATAAAATTGCCGTTAAGATGCTGCAAAAATTGGCAAGTTGAAAGTGGCTTTCTAGGAAAAAGTGAAAAACAATTTCTAATTTAAACGAAGAACAAGTTATTATCATGTTAGAAAACTTACGCGCAGATATCGATCGGTATGTATATACCGATAACACACCCTGGTTGATGGTAGTCTTAACAAGGCAAGGTGTATGGGCTACGGCTCAATACAGGTTTAGTCGTTGGGTTCACTATCACGTTCATATACCTGGTATTCGACTTATTTTAAAGATTTTATCGGCTATCTGGCGAAAAATAATTGAGTTTATTAGTGGTATTGAGTTACCCAATAGATCGGAAATTGGCAAAGGTCTTTTTATACCTCATCCATACAATATAATCGTCGGTGGTGCGAAGCTCGGTGAATATTGTACGATAAGTCAAGATGTGACGATTGGAATTGGTGGCAGGGGAGATAAGCAAGGCTTTCCTAAAATTGGCGATCGCGCTTATATCGGTGCGGGCGCTCGGATTATTGGTTCAATTACGATTGGTAATGATGTGGCGATCGGAGCTAATGCAGTGGTTACTAAAGATTTACCCGATAATGCTGTAGCTGTAGGTGTACCTGCAAAAATAATTAATTACAAAGGCTCAAAAGATTTTATATTTTATCGGGAACAAGAATCTGAGGAAGTTACCGAATTAGTAAATGAAGTTCAAGAGCAAAATTGAAAGTAATAGCAAGTTAAAAATTTACTGAGTTTGAAGATCGATTTGTTGATAGCTTTAACTAATTTATATGCCTCTACTCTATCGCTTTGGTTTTGTCCTCGAACAAACGCTAGGTCATGTTACCCACGCCCAAAATCTAATCCAGTCGCTGGCTGAAGATAATTCTGTACAGCCATCTTGGATGTTAGTACCTCTGGAAGTTAACGATATTTGGAAAAGAATACGAGTACCGAATATATCTTTGTTGCTTAGTTTGCGAGCTAGAGGTATGGTAAAAACAGCCTTACGCCAAGAAAATTTAGACTGTTTGTTCTACCATACGCAACTGACTTCGTTATTTAGCTTGGAACATATCCAGCGTATTCCCACCGTAATTTCTTTGGATGCTACGCCTGATAACTTTGAAACGATCGCCGCAGCTTATAGTTCTAATACTGCTAAAGGAGCGATCGCGCGACTGAAATTTGCTTGGTATCGAAAAATATTTCAACAAGCGGCGGCTTTAATAACTTGGTCAAATTGGGTTAAACAGAGTTTAGAGAAAGATTACGGGATCGAAGCTGATAAAATTACGGTCATACCTCCAGGTGTTCATCTCGATCGCTGGCATTTTACTCCTAAACCAGTAGTAACAGATCGACCTATGCGTCTGCTGTTCGTTGGTGGTGATTTTGAACGCAAAGGGGGAAGTATCCTGCTGGATGCGTTTCGTGGAGGTTTAGCCGATCTTTGCGAGTTAGATATCGTTACAAAAGACGAACAAATTTCCTCAGAAGGTTCGATTCGCGTGCATCGAGGATTAACACCGAATAGCCCTCAATTGCAACAGTTGTTCGCTGAGGCAGATATTTTTGTCTTTCCCACGTTAGGAGATACAAACGCGATCGTGGTTTTGGAAGCAATGGCATCAGGACTTGCGGTAATTACCACTAAGATAGGAGCATTAGCCGAAGAAATAGAAGACGGGGTGAATGGGTTATTAGTACCAGTTAATGACTCGGAAGCGATCGCTGATGCCGTGCGATCGCTATGTGAATCTCGCCAACGTCTAGCTGCAATGAAAGTCGCCAGTCGTGCTAAAGCTGAACGTTATTTTAGTGCTAAGCATAATTATCAAGCTTTGGTAGATATTCTTAAACATTGTGTAGACAAAAGCAAGGGCAACTTTTAAACTCAATTATCTTTGCTAAAGAACGTTATTTTATTTCACGAGAACGCGCTAAAAACTGCAAAAAAAATGAACGATAAGCAAGTTACTTTTGGTATTATTACTCCTAGCTATGCTCCTGATTTCGAGCGCTGTAAATTATTGTGTGAGAGTGTCGATAAATTTATTTCTCCGGCTGTTAAACATTATTTGATTGTCGATCGGCGAGATTTACAACTTTTTCGGCAATTAGAAAATTCCCATACTGAACTGCTAGCAGTAGAAGATATTTTACCTTGGTGGATTCAGCGCGTACCTTTCCTAAAAAAAGCCTGGTTGAGCCTGAAAACAATGCCTTTACGGAATTGGTTAGTTCAGCAAATTGTCAAGATTGCCACCGGACAAGAAATTGCCGAAGATGTAGCTGTTTTTGTGGATTCAGATGTAGTCTTTGTCCGCCCTTTTGATTTTCAAACTTTTGTTCGTGATGACGGGAAAGTAAGATTTTATCGCGAACCAAAAGGAAACGAAATTCAAAAGAAAGTACATCTCAAATGGCATCAGTCTGCTAGTAATTTGCTAGGATTGCCTGATGTAGATCTGACAATTCCTGACTACATTGGTAATGCGATTACTTGGAAAAAAGAAAATGTAGTTAAGTTATGCAAACACTTGGAAAGTGTGTCTGGACGAGGATGGATTGAAACATTAGCAAATACTTATAATTTATCTGAGTACGTGCTTTATGGTATCTTTGTCGAGCGGATTTTGCAATCAGAATCAGGACATTACAATCGAGCAGAAAATCTTTGTAATGACTATTGGTATCCCGAAGCTCTTGATGATGAAAAATTGTCACAATTGATTAAAAAAACTGCACCAGAACAAGTAGCTTTGATGATTACAGCGAAAGCGGGAATGCCAGTAGAAAGATATAAACCTTTGTTAGAAAAAGAGTTTTCTTTTTAATGTTTGAAAGGTTCAAGGGGAGAATTTGTAACTCTAAAGTATCGGTTTGGGAACTTTTAGTATGCGAGCATCTCGCTCGCTATTTTTATACATCTCTAGCTAAAAATTAACTATTTTGTTTAGATAAAATGAATTTCGTAGATAGAAAAAAAGCCCGTTATTTAGTTAATAAAGTTAAATCTTTGAGAATTTTGCCAAAAGCTAAATTGGCTTATCTGGGTTTAGCGATCGCTACTTTATTCTTCGTATTTTTTAGCAAAAATTTATTGACTTTAACCGACAATAGTGGTATATCAAGCCTACCAAGCGAGGTAGCTTTATTTACAACGACAACGAATGAAGTATACGAATGGAAAAATGTCAAAATTGGTGGTGGTGGTTTTGTGACGGGTATAGTCGTTCATCCTACAGTTCCTGACATAGTATACGCTCGTACTGATGTGGGTGGATTATATGGTTGGAACTCGACAAACCAAAGTTGGCGACAATTATTTCAGGCTGATAACTTACCCGAAAATATACCATATCCACCTTACTCAGTTGAAAGTGTAGCGATCGCGCCTAGCAATCCCGATTTAATTTATGTAGCAACTGGTGCTTATACTAAATCTCAAGACAAATTAAATCCTGGATATACCCTTAAATCTAGCGATCGCGGCGAATCTTGGCAACTCCTCAATCTTTCTTTACCAATGGGTGGAAACGAACATTGGCGATGGACGGGAGAACGTTTAGCAGTAGATCCTCATAACCAGAATATCATTTATTTCGCTTCTCGTTTAGACGGACTTTGGCGTAGCGAAAACGGGGGAGAAACTTGGAATCAAATCGATCCGAAAATGGTTCCCGTAGGTGAATCTCATCCCGATAGCGAACAAAAAGCTGGCGTAACTTATGTAGTTTTCGATCCCACCTCAGATACAGTTAATAGCCAAACTCAAATAATCTATGCCGGGGTAGCTGGTAAAGGAATTTATCAAACTACTGACGGCGGAACTAGCTGGAAACTTTTACGAGAATTTTCATCTACCGATCTCGTTCCTCAACAAGGAATTGTTAACAATAAAGGAGAGCTATTTACTACTCTTTACCAGCGACAAAAAGATTCATTAGGTAGTGTTTGGAAATTCACCTCCACAGGTTGGCAAGATCTTACCCCAGAAACAGGGAAAAACTATTCGGCTATTGCTGTCGATCCTCACCAACCGGAAACTATTTTTGTCGTTACTTATCCGATGACTCCTAATAACATTTACCGTTCCGAGGATGGCGGTACAACCTGGACAACATTGAAAAATACTATTAACAAAGTATCTTGGTATCCTGACTGGTGTTTTTACACTCTGACAGGAGGTATAGCTATTTCTCCTTTTAATTCCGAAGAAGTTTGGCTGACTAATGGTGTTGGGGTTTGGAAAACAGAAAATAGTCGCGATCGCCAGGTAAAATGGGCAGCAGTCGTGAATGGAATTGAAGAAATTGTTACCTTTGATGGCGTAAGTACGCCCGGAGGAGCAAGTTTGCTGACTGCGATCGCCGATTTTGATGGATTTCGCCATGATTCTTTAGATGCTTTCCCTGAGAAAACTCACGGTAGAGAAGTTTTTAACACAACCACCAGCATCACCTACAGCAGTGGTAATCCTAACTTTATTGTTTCTGTCGGCGCATCTCATCACAATTTTTCCCAAATTCGTGCCGGATTTTCAACTAATAATGGAAAAACTTGGCAACAATTTCCTTCCTTAGAAAAAGGAACTCATCCCAATGAATTAATCTTTGGTAACGTGGCTGTTTCGGCTACAGATGTCAACAATATAGTTTGGCAACCTACTAACTGGAAACCTGCTTATTTTACTAAAGATCGAGGCAAAACCTGGCAAAGAATCGATTGGTTTACCGAAGGAGATCTTGGCGGTGGAGCGCATACTCATCTTTGGAATAGTCAACAAATATTAGCCGCAGATCCAGTTCGAGGTAGCACATTTTACCTTTATCATCACGTCAAGGGACGAATGTTACGCAGCGACAACGGTGGTGAAACTTGGCAAATTGTCAATGAGATGCTACCTGAAGGCGTCTGGAAAGGAGCGAAAGTAAATACTGCTCCTGGTATGGCTGGTGAAGTTTGGGTGAGTTTAAAAGAAAAAGGCTTATATCGCTCCGGCAACTTCGGTGAAGAGTTTGTCAAAGTGGCAAATGTTGACGAAGCACAAGTTTTTGGCTTTGGGAAAGCAGCTCCTGGGGTAAATCATCCGACAGTTTTCCTTGAAGGAAAAGTCGCTGGAGAGTCGGGAGTTTTTCGCTCAACCGATCTCGGTAAAACTTGGCTACGCATCGCTGACTACCCTCAAGGCTATTTGGGGGACTTCAATGTCTTGGTGGGAGATTTAAATGTCTTCGGACGAGTTTTTTTGGGAACTAGTGGGAATGGATTTATTTACGGAGAGCCGCAAACAGATTAATTGAGGTTCCCACGCTCTAGGGAAAAAACTAAAGATTTTGTTAATATTATTACCAAATATGAATTTTACTGAGAAACCACGATGACCAATACCCCCTCCGATAATAAAGTTGTAATTGCACCGTCGATTCTGTCGGCGGATTTTAGCCGTCTGGGAGAAGAAATTAAGGCTGTAGACGAAGCGGGTGCTGACTGGATTCACGTTGATGTGATGGATGGTCGCTTTGTGCCAAATATTACCATTGGTCCACTGATTGTGAAGGCAATTCGCCCAGTGACGAAAAAGCCTCTGGACGTTCACTTAATGATCGTGGAACCAGAAAAATATGTCGAAGATTTCGCTAAAGCAGGCGCGGATCTTATTTCTGTTCACGCCGAACATAATGCTTCGCCGCATTTACACCGCACTCTCGGTCAAATTAAGGATTTAGGTAAGCAAGCTGGAGTTGTACTTAATCCGGGTACTCCTTTAGAGTTGATTGAGTATGTGCTGGATTTGTGCGACTTGATTTTAATTATGAGCGTTAACCCTGGTTTTGGAGGTCAAAGCTTTATTCCTGGTGTAGTACCGAAAATTCAGCAATTGCGTCAAATGTGCAGCGATCGCGGACTGAATCCTTGGATTGAGGTTGATGGCGGTCTGAAGCCAGATAATACTTGGCAGGTGTTAGAAGCTGGTGCAAATGCGATCGTTGCTGGTTCGGCTGTATTTAAAGCTCCTAGTTATGCTGAGGCTATTGAAGGTATTCGCAACAGCAAGCGTCCTGAAAAGGAATTAGTTACAGCTTAATTAGTAATTTAATCATCAGGAGAAAAGGCGATCGCCTTTTCTCCTGATTTTATCAATCAATTTGGTATAAATATATGTTCTAGTAGCTAAGTTTTGTCCATGCCTTTACGACATAATCTTAATCTATTAGCTAAAAAGCCGCTAATTTTACTAATCGTTATTACTGGTGGTTTTTTTTCTCTGAGTATCCTCGCTTTTTTGGGTTATCTAAGTGTTGCTTACAAAAGTTTTTATGTACCTTCTGGTTCTATGGAACCAACTTTAAAAATTAACGATCGTTTATTGGCAAATCGATTAGCTTATGATTCTCGCCTACCTCAGCGAGGAGATATTATTGTTTTTGAGATAACTGAAGCTTTACGAAAACGAAATTTTCAAGGTACTTTTCTCGGTCGAGTTGTGGGTTTGCCCGAGGATAAAATCGAACTCAAAGAGGGAAAAGTTTACGTTAACAATACAGTTTTAACAGAAAATTATCTTCAGGAAAAAGAGACAGAAATTTTTTGTTTACCTGAAGATCGACCTTATCTGACTCAACCAGTAGTCATACCAGAAAACTCATACCTTGTCTTGGGAGATAACCGCGATAATAGCTATGATGGTCGCTGTTGGGGAGTTGTTCCCGAAGAAAAAATAATTGGCAAAATAGTCTTTCGCTATTTCCCCTTTAAACGTTTCGGTTCTTTGAACGAGAAATAGGCTTATGAACTACAAGAGCAAATTTACTTTGACTCCTCTTACCGATAAGTAGTTTGAGGTGAAGGTTCTTTTTCTGTTTCTGGAGATAACTCTGGAGTGTCCTCTTCACCGAGTCGATCCGGTTCTTCAAAATGAGTTTCTTTCACCTCTGGAGCAGAAGGAAGTGGAACAAACTTATCAACATCATTAATTACTGCTCCCAACAAAGGCAGTTCCGCTTCAGTAAATCGATCGGCAGTTTCAGTTAGCATCGCGCCGACAGTGTAACCAGGTCGAGTGACTAAAACTATACCATCAGTAAGAGGTTCAAGTAAGAGAGCATCATTACAACTGAAAAGGGAAGGAGTATCTACCACTACAAAATCGAAGCGTCCGCGAGCATCTTCAATCAACCGTCGTAGTTCGCTAGACTCAACAATAGCCGCAGCTTGGCGTTGCGGTCCGGGACTAGGAACAATATAGAGATTTTGGATTTCGGGAACTAAGCGAATGCAATCATTGCGAGAACCGTAATAACGTAGAGGTTCGACTTCAGCATCAGGATCGGCAGCCAATTTTAGAGCTTGAGAATGAGAGCGATCGCGCAAATTAGCTTCAATTAACAAAGTACGCTTACCAGCCGCCGCCGAGGCGATCGCCAAATTATACGCAGTCACCGTCTTACCTTCTTCGTGACTTACACTGGTAATCAACACCACCTTCGGTGGTTTCGCACCTAAACGACGGATATTACTACGGAACCGTTCGTAAAGCGGTAAATAAGGAGAATCCGACTCGATAATTCCCGTTTCTTCCGGAACTGGCACCATACTGAAAACGCGAGGTAGTTCTCCCAACAGCAACACATCCCGACTCGAAAGAGCTTCTCGCAACTCTTGAGGCGTATAAAGCTTGTTATCCAAAGTCGAAAGCAAGAAAATTACCCCACCAGCCACCAAAGCACCAATACCTACACCCGCACCAACTAAAATAATTGGACTCATCGGCGGTTCCGGTTCCTCAGCCTTGATCGTTGGTTTTTGCGTCACCGTCAAACTACCCACCGTTTCCGCTTCCGCGGCTTGAGCATCCAGCAACGCCGCTTGAATTTTCCCATAGAGAGACTGTTGCAGTTGCACCTCCTGCTGCAAGCGAGCTTGTTCCATCTGCTTATTCGGTAAAGACTCGTAAGTTTGCCGCAATTCCAACTCCGTTTCTCTAGTCGCTGCTAATTGTTGGATAAGCGTTTCCCGTTGAGTTTGCAATTGAACCAAGTTATTTGCTAATTGCTGTCTCGCTGGATCTAAAGCACTATCTTGACGAATTTGACTTGGTAAAGGAGCAAACTCACCTTGACCCCCGATTACTTCCGCCGCTCTTTCTCGCAACAGTTGTTCGTTAGCTTGTTGCTGTCGGCGCAACTCAATCATTTGTGGATGTTCCGGACGCAAATCTTCCTCTAAAAGTTCTATTTGCGCCTCAGTTTGATAAATTTGCGCCCGCAAATTAGCAATAATTGGGTCAGCACTCAAAGCCGCCGAAGTATAAGCTTCATCAGCACTTAAACCCAACCTATTTTCCAAACTTCTAATTTGCGTATCGATTCCTTGGAGAGTAATTCTTAATTGACGTTGTTGTTCTTGAGCGCCAGTAATTGCTCCCACTAAAGTACCGTCCTGAGCAGCTAACAAAGCCGAACCTTCCTCACGCACAAATCGATCTAGTTCTTGTTCTGCCTTTTTTACTTCCACCAAAACTTCTGGTAATCTTTTTTCCAACTCCTCAATCTTTTCTCGGAGTCGAAAAGTATTACGTTCTCGACTATAATCAACGATCGCTTGCATAAACGAAGCCAGCACCTTCTCCGCCGCTTCTTCGGTGGGAGCCACGTATTGCAAGCGATATTCCGGAGGCTCGTCTTCTTTGGGAATTCTAATATCTATTTGCTTATCAGCAATAATCTTTTTTACTTCTTTGATTTCCGCACCTAATTGTTGGGCGACATTTTCAATTACCCAATCAGCTTTAATAATATCGCCAGTAATTTCTCTACCTTGTTGTTGCAGTAATTCTCCAGTTGCCGTAAAAGTAACAGGTTGAGGACTATATGTTAAGGTTCCGTTAGCTCTATAGATTGTGGGAGGAGTTGGTGGTGTTTGCACAGCTACTACCCCAGAAACCCCGACAACAAACATAAAACTGAATAAACCGATCCATTTGTTGCGATCTAGGGAGATAAGAAAGCGTTTAACAATAGGTAGAGTCATAACTGTAAAAGCATTGGGTGAAACAAACTTGAGCGTTAGCTATATTGGTTATTTTTGGCGATCGTCTCCACGTTAACATTATTCTGGTGATTGGTGATTGGGATTTTCAGTGAACAGTGAACAGTTATCAGTTACCAGTGAGTAGTGTGCTTGGTAGTCGATATTGACAGTGGGGAAATTGGATGAATTGGAAGGGATTGGGGACTGATAACTTATAACTGATAGAATCAATAGTTTTTTCATTAATTATCGGTATTGGTATCAGTGTTATCGGTGTTATCAGTGTTGGGATCAGTGTTATCGTTATTATTGTCGTTATCAAAGACATCAGCACCAGGACCGAATAATTCTCTCGCACTATCCTGCAAAGAATCAAAAAAGAGTAAAAAGCCGAGAATATCGCGAAATGGTTGAGTAAAGACACTCAAAGCATAGGTGATTTTCGCCACTAAACTGCGACCAACTACAATAACATCATTATCCTGGAGAGGGACATTTTGAGCGAGATCGCCCCGAAGCGCTCTTTTCCCATTTAAAATTTGCGTAAGGGCTTTACCTTCTTCAGGATCGTAACGAATTAAGGCAATTTCACTGAGGTTAGCATCATTAGGGCTAGGAGCGATCGCGGTTAGTGCATCGAGAAAGTTACTACCATTGGGTAGATTGATTGCGCCAATTCTGCCTGTAGGATAACTTAAGACTCGGATGGTAATTTGCTGTTCGGCAATACTGGAACGAGCAACGAGAGTGCGATCGTAATCTCGATCTGTCCCTACTTCTAAGCGAGAAACAATCACTGCATCCCCGTCTTGTAAGCGTAAGTTGGGAAGACTGGTTCCGTTTTGCAGTGGCGTGTATAAGTCAACTTCTTGCTCGATAATTGTACCGTCAATTAAAGTACGACGCACTAGGATCGAACGCAAGTCTGCTTGGTTGGTAACGCCACCTGCGGTTAAAATTGCTGAGGTAAGCTGAATTCCGGCTTGGAGAGGATAGTAACCGGGTCTAAATATTTCTCCTGCTAAGGTAATTTGTGCGGGACGTGGTGCAGCTAAAGCAACATTTAGCACTGGTTCTTCTCTGAGAAAGCGACGGGCTAACTCAAAGCGAATTTTTGCCTCTGCTTCTTCTAAAGTTAATCCTACCAGAGAGATTCTACCTAAAATTGGCATGACGATATCTCCTTCGAGATTAATTACTCCTTGAAAATTAAATTCTGGAAACCGAGGTACGATTACTGCTATGGTATCGCCAATCCCAAGACGGTAGCGACTAAACTGGTTTGAGGGATTAAATTCAAAGGGTTGGGGTGATACCCCAGTTGGTGGAATCGGACTTGCTGGACCAAAGGTTTCTGGTATTGGTGGTAATGTTGGGGTTTGTTCGTAGGGTAGCGGGGGTAAGGGTACGGGTGGTAAAGTTTGGGCAATGCTAGTTTGGGTAAAATTATTGCTAAACCCAAATAAGAGCGTTAAAGGTAATAAAGACGCGATCGCTTCTAAACTAACTAATGTCACTGCTTTAATTTGTCTTTGGAAAAGATAATTTTTCCCCACTTTTCTACTTCCTTAACCAGAAACGGTAAAAATTTCTTCCATTAAAGTTTTTTGCACGGTTTTTGCGAAAGATTCGGCTGACTCTTCCACAGTTTCTAAATCTGCCGCAGGCTTAGTTGGAATTTTAATTGAAACTGCTACCCAAGGTATCCGAGATCCCCGTAATTGTGCGAGACTATCGGCAATAAACCACTGCATTGGCGAGGCATAACCACCACTAGGTGTAGCATACCATTGCACGACGGCGGCAAATCCTTGTTGACCGTAAGCACGAAAGAAACGGGCGACTATTGATGCTGAATCTACATTAAATTTTAATTGCCGATGAGAATCGCTTTTCCACCTTTCTCTTCCTCTAATATCCATCCATTCTACTTCTGGTCGATCGGTATGGTCTTTTTGGCTTAGTAATAACAGTAAAACTGGTTTTTCTGCGTTTTTTTGAATTATTTGCGCTAACCATTTATGACCGCCTATGGGTATTTCTTCTTGTTCGATTGTTTGCCATCCTGGAAGTGTTAATCCTTTTTGTCGCAAATCTCGAAGCTGTTTGATATTGGTTATTTCTGGGGGGTTCATCCATGCCCAAGTTCCTCGCAAGTAACTGGGTACTGCTCCAATTATTACTAGGAAAAGTAAGAAAATAATTATCGTTACGCGTGCGATCGCAAATGGATTTTTTATTTTTTTGTTAAGCATCTTTCCTCTTGAATTTAGATTTGAAGCTTATTCAATTTACTTGGCTTTTAAATTTTCTCAAAGCTTTTTTGGAGGTTGAAAGTATTAAATTACTTTTAACTATTATAGATAGATAGTAACATTTATCTAACTGGGAAATAAATAATTATTTTGTTTGCTTCACTCTTGCCGGCAATTAACAGCAATTTATTGACAATTTAATTGCGATATGGTAGAAAAATTTGCACCCTGAAAAGCTGAAATTAAAAATCTGAAAACATTAACCAAAATTACCCACTACTTTCACTTTCTTGAGGGTAAAATCGGTCAATTATATTGAGTAAAAGCACGATCAAACCTAACATCAAAGCTGAATAAACGTCACCTCCCCAGCCTTCGTGCAACCATTCAAAAGCCACACTTTGTCCTGTCCCATGAAAGTAAGTTAGGAGAATATTACGGATAATGTTAGCCGTAACGCTGATAATTATCGAACCTGATAACAAGATAATTGTTTTTTGGCGAGAAGCTAATGCTCCAGTCCAGTAGAGCAGCATTAAAGCTATATAAAGACTGGTAAATAGCATTTTTAAACCCGCACAGTAAGGTGCAACTTCTACTACTCTTCCACCAACAGTCAGGTAGATTTCTTCAACAGTAATATCCATCCCAAACTGAATTAAAACAAATCCAGCTACGCCTGCAATAAATTTTTGTAAAGGAAGCGTGTAAGGAGAGATTAAATAAGGTATGGAATTAGGGGTTGCTAGCAATACCAGCAACAAGGGAAAACTTTGGAGTTTAAAGCCAGGAAGACCTTTTAATCCTAGACAAATTCCGGCTAAAATAGCAGGAAACGATAAATTAACTAATTCAGAAATACCACTGAGATAAAAAATCGCTCCCACGGCTAATAAAACGCCACCTAGAGGATGAAAAGTATTAGCTAACCTGCGCCATTTTTTCCGCTTTAGCCAAGTAATATAAGCGGCAAAAGGTAAACCGATAATTCCGTGGCTGAAGTATTCGTGTTCGATACCAATACTTTTATTTAACCAGCCATCGTACCAATAAATTAGCACAGGTAGATAAAGAATTGCTAGTAAAGCAATAATCAAAAATTCGAGCAAATTTCGTTCAATAAATAAAGGTAGTTTGCGCGTATTTTGCATAATTTTATCCGGCAATAACAGCAGTGGTGAGTAGATTTTCTAAACTGGTTGTCACTTCTTCAATTTGACTTTCGCTCAAGCCAGGATACATGGGTAAAGAAACAATTTCTTGACACAAGGCTTCAGCGTGGGGAAAATCTCCAACTTGATAACCAAGATAGGTATAAGCTGGTTGTAAATGACAAGGAATAGGGTAATGAATACCTGTTTGAACTCCTTTAGTAGCGAGTCCGGCAAGGATTTGTTCTTGATTTAAAGAACAGCGATCGCGAACGCGGATTACATACAGATGATAAATGTGTCCGGTGCTACTATGATTGGCGATCGCGGTAATACCTTGGGAATCTAGTTTCTGTAACTGGCGATCGTATTGCTGCGCGGCTTGATTTCTCAGGGCGTTCCATTGAGATAGATAAGGCAGTTTAACGTTTAAAACTGCGGCTTGCAAACTATCAAGACGGCTATTTGTGCCTACTTCTGTATGATAATACTTTCGTGGCGCGCCGTAATTGCGTAAACTACGCACTTTTTTCGCGACGTTTTCATCTTTGGTAAGTAGTATTCCGGCATCGCCAAAAGCACCGAGATTTTTACTAGGATAGAAACTGTAAGCCGCAGCAATTCCTACCGAACCTGCGGTGTAACCTTCTCGTTGGGCGAGATGAGCTTGCGCTGCATCCTCAAAAATTAGTAAGTTATAAGTAGAGGCAAAATCAAGTAATTGGTGAGGAGAAACCATTTGCCCGTACAGATGTACGGGAACGATCGCCTTAGTTTTGTTAGTGACGGCTTTTGAGGCAGCTTCTAAGTCAATTAAAGCTGTGTTCGGGTCGCAATCAACTAAAATCGGCGTTGCTCCAGTTGACAAAACACCGATTAAAGTGGCGATAAAAGTATTTGCTGGGAGAATAACTTCATCCCCAGAACCAATTCCACAAGCTTGTAAGCCAAGGGCGATGGCGTCGGTTCCAGAACCTACTCCGACTCCGTACTCGACATTACTTGCTCGAGCAAATGCTTGCTCGAATTCGCTTACTGCTTGACCTAAAATAAAATCTCCGCGCTCGATAACATTTTCAATTGCAGCTTTAAGCTGTGCTTGAAGCGGTTGATGTAAATAATTTAGGTCAACAAAGGGAATTTTTACCGAAGTAGGGGTCATAAGCTACGAAAAATAATTGGTGTTAGTTAGGACTCGCTTAGTCGATCGGCGATACCTTATCTATTTATGGCTTATCTATCTCTAGCTTTCCACCCTAAATTTATCAAGAGTTTGTAAAGGAGTTACTTTTGGGAGCGATCGCTAATTTTTCCTTGCCTTTTGCTGAGTCAAGAAAAGAATCGAAACCATTAAGAATCAAGCATTACAATGAATTTAGGGGTAATGCCCACTGTAGCTAGCTTAGAGGATTTACAATCTATGAAAAATATTTCTTGTGTATCTCGTAGGAGAGCGCACATCAGAACCCAAAGAACTAATCAGGGAGTGAAAGCAGATTTGAGACGAGATAAGGCGATCGCATTTGTTTTTGTGGCGGGATTGATTTTGAGTACCCAAATGCTTGAATCTTTACCTGCTGCAAGTAACACTACAATTAAGCGGGGACTAATCCCGACTAAACAAGCTCAGTTTCCAACAAAAACTTTTGAAGGTTTCGATCCCGAACCTATTGGATGTGATGTTTCTCAAATACAAGGTTGGTTTTATTGGTACAGAACTTATCTTGGGGAATGTGTTGTCATCCCGGTGGCGAATGGGGATCGAGCTGTAGCGAAAGCTGAAGAAATTTTAGAGGCTTCTTTTAGTGTAGTGGCGACTGGCTACGGTTTGCGTAATTAAGATTGTCTTGGTATTTGTCAATCATTAACCGGATGCGATCTAACAAGCTAAAATCCTTTCAGTTGTGCTGGTTGGAATTAGAAAATGAAAGAATTGACGCGCCGGAAGTTTATTATTGTTAGTGCGATCGCTGCTGGATTTGCCCTTTGTACTCATCCGATTTCGGCTCAGACGATTGTTACTGATGCAGAAGGTTTAGTCGTCGGTGAGGTGAAAATTCCTGTCTCAGATGGAGAAATTCCTGCTTATCGGGCAATGCCTGCGACGGGAGCTGATTTTCCGGTAGTCTTGGTAGTACAGGAAATTTTCGGCGTACACGAACATTTACAAGATATTTGTCGCCGTTTGGCAAAATTAGGTTATTTGGCGATCGCTCCGGAATTATACGCCCGTCAGGGTGATGTTTCTCAACTCAATGATATCCAAGAAATTATCACTCAGGTTGTCTCGAAAGTTCCTGATGCACAAGTTATGTCGGATCTAGACGCAACTGTGGCTTGGGCAAATAATACAGGTAAGGCAAATGTTGAGGAATTAGGGATTACGGGTTTTTGCTGGGGCGGACGTATCGTTTGGCTTTATGCTGCTCATAATCCTAATCTTAACGCTGGTGTGGCTTGGTACGGACGTTTAATAGGTGAATCTACCGCTTTAACTCCTCAACATCCTATCGATCTTGCCGATGAATTAAAAGCACCAGTTTTAGGGCTTTATGGTGGTGAAGATAGCTTAATTCCTCAAGAAAATATCGTGAAAATGACTCAAGCTTTGGAAGCTGCCGATGCTAATTTTCAGTTTATCGTCTATCCGGATGCACCCCACGGTTTTTATGCCGACTATCGCCCCTCATATCGCCCAGAAGCCGCCGCCGATGCTTGGCAACAAATGTTAGCTTGGTTCGAGCGCTTTGGGGTGGTTTAAGGAGAAAAGATCGGGAGCGCGATCGCTTAAATTATCTTTCCCATACGAGTGTCTCGCTCACTAGAAATATTTAACAATTAATTAATTTATTGAAAAGTATGATTAAACAACCACCAGAAAAAATTCAACCCCAGATTGACTACCCTGACAGTGACGGTCAACCAATGGCAGACAATACTAAACAATTTCGTTGGATCGTTATGATTAAGGAAAATTTAGAAATTTTATTTGCTAATAACGATGAGGTTTTTGTTGCTGGCGACTTGCTTTGGTATCCAGTTCAAGGTGACAACAAAATTCGCGTCGCCCCAGATATCATGGTAGTTTTTGGCAGACCTAAAGGAGACAGAAGTTCCTACAAACAATGGGAGGAAAATAATCTTGCTCCTCAAGTAGTCTTTGAAATTCTCTCTCCGGGAAATACTACCGCGCAAATGGCAGAAAAACTACTTTTTTATCAACGTTTTGGTGTCCAAGAATACTATATTTATGACCCCAATAAAATAGAATTATCCGTCTTACAACGTTCTGGTGATTGGTTAGATTCTGTTGCTGAAGTTAATGGTTGGGTTAGCCCTCATTTGGGTATCCGCTTTCAACTTACTGAAGATACTTTAGAAATTTATCGTCCAGATGGCGGACGTTTTCTTACACCCTTGGAAATCGATTTACTCAGACAACAAGAAAGTCAACGGGCTGAACAAGAACGTGAAGAAAAAGAACGAGCTTTAAGGGAATTAGAAGCGGAAAGACAACGCTATCAAGCTTTAATTGAAAGCTTACGAGCAAGGGGAATCGAGCCAGAAGAAATGTAATTTTTTCCAGCGACAACACTTATATGAATTTCTGTCGCTGGCTTTACCAAAATTTGTTTAAATTTAAGACAAATCCGGGCAAAACATCTTCATCAGACACCGTATTTGGTGATTCTAAAACTTCTACATTTCCCTCGGAATGATAGATTTCTACTCGTTTTTAAATTGGGTCAATTAACCAACACAAACGAGTACTGTTGTCAAGATATTCTTGCATTTTTTCTCGAAGTTTTTTCTATCGGTGCTTGAGCGTAATTCAACTAACAAAAGCCTAGAAAATATTTCTAGGCTGGAGTATTAACGACCGAGTAATCTTTCGCGAAGATGTTTAATACGATCGCGGAATTTTGCTGCTTCTTCAAACTCTAAGTTTTTGGCTGCGCTTTTCATTTGTTCTTCCAATTGCTCGATTAATTCGGGGATTTTTTCTAAGGGTAAATCCTCAGATTGTTCGTAAATTTTCTCTAATTCTTGACTATTCAAACGGCGCGAAATATCCAAAAAGGAAAGAATAGCATTGCGCGATTGTTTAACGATTGGTTGCGGAGTAATATTATGTGTTTTATTGTATGCTAGTTGAATTCCGCGACGGCGATCGGTTTCATCGATCGCCTTAATCATACTATCAGTTAAATTATCTGCATAGAGGATAGCTTGTCCGCGCACGTGACGCGCAGCCCTACCAATAGTTTGAATCAGCGATCGCTCCGCGCGCAAGAAACCTTCCTTATCTGCGTCTAAAATGGCTACGAGAGATACTTCTGGCAAGTCTAAGCCTTCTCGTAATAAGTTTACACCAATTAAAACGTCGAAATCTCCTTCTCGTAAAGCCTGCAAAATCTCAATTCTTTCAATAGAATTAATTTCTGAATGTAAATACCTTACCCGAATTGCTCTTTCTTGCAAATATTCAGTTAAATCTTCCGCCATACGTTTCGTTAAAGTAGTAACTAAGACTCTTTCTTTGCGTGATACTCTTACGTTAATTTCGCCTAACAAATCGTCAATTTGACCCTCCGTAGGACGGACAAAAATTTCCGGATCGACTACACCAGTAGGACGAATAATTTGTTCGATGACTTGTTCCTGAGATTGTTCGATTTCCCAGCTTCCTGGTGTAGCTGAAACAAAGATACATTGATTTACTTTTGCCCAAAATTCTTCCGCTTTTAAAGGACGATTGTCAGCAGCCGAAGGAAGACGAAAACCATGTTCGATTAAGACTTGTTTGCGGGCGCGATCGCCGTTGTACATTCCTCTGATTTGCGGTACGCTAACGTGAGACTCATCAACGACTAATAGCCAATCTGGGGGAAAATAGTCGATTAAACATTCTGGAGGTTCCCCTGGTTTACGCCCTGCAAGGTGACGAGAATAGTTTTCCACACCGTTACAATAACCTACTTCTTGCAAAAGTTCTAAATCGTAACGAGTGCGTTGTGCTAATCTTTGGGCTTCTAAAAGTTTATTTGCTTCTCTTAATTCTGCTAACCTTATTTCTAATTCCTCAGCAATTTCTTGACAAGCCATTTCTAAACGTTCGTCGGGAGTAACAAAGTGACGCGCTGGATAAATACTCACATTATCTGTACTTTGTAAAATTTCTCCAGTTACCGGATCGACGTAGCGAATTGCCTCAATTTCATCGCCAAAAAATTCCACCCGAATAATCCGATCTTCGTAAGCGGGGACAATTTCCAAAACATCGCCTTTGAGTCGAAAACGCCCGCGACTCAAATCTAAATCGTTGCGCGAATATTGTACCGATACCAAATCGCGCAACAGTTGACGCTGATCTAATTCTGCACCTAATTTAATCGGAATCGCCGCTTTGAGATATTCCGCAGGGATTCCCAAACCATAGATACAACTAATCGAAGCTACCACAATCGTATCCCGACGTTCAAACAGCGATCGCGTTGCGGAGTGACGCAGCATATCGATTTCATCGTTAATCGAGGCTGTTTTCTCGATATAAGTGTCAGTAACGGGAATATAAGCCTCCGGCTGGTAATAGTCGTAATAGCTGATAAAATATTCCACCGCATTGTGAGGAAAGAAATCCCGTAACTCGTTACACAACTGGGCTGCAAGAGTTTTGTTATGCGCCAAAACCAGCGTCGGTTTGCCAATTTTCTCAATTACCGCCGCGATCGAAAAGGTTTTTCCGGTTCCCGTCGCCCCTAAGAGGGTTTGAAAGCGGTTTCCTGCTTGTAAAGAGGTTGTCAGTTGCGCGATCGCCTGGGGTTGATCGCCTGTAGGTTGAAATGGTGCTTGAAGCTGAAATTCACTCATACAACTTAATATAGCTATTTTTTTTGATTATGCTTGCTAATTTTTCCTTTGTGATTCTTAAAGTAATTGTATATTTTTTCCTGGTAACTTGAAGATATTTGTAGTAGCTGTGATAATATTAAAAAAAAATAAAACCCTTAATTAGGTAAACCAATTTACAATTGTCAGGTATCTAACTATGACTGTCAGCAACTCAAATAAAGAAAAGGCTATAGCAAAAACGACGCGTAGCAAAAAGAATGATAACGGTAAGCAAGAAAGTCAAGTAACAGTCGATCAAGTACAAGATTTAATGGACAACCAAGATGGCGAAGCACTCAACATTCAAGTTAGAGATTCTGCAAGTCAATTAGCTTTAAGTCGCCCCGTTACTCCCGGTAAACTACAAGTAGCTGAAACCTTTACTGAGATGGGAGGAAATCGTCCTGTTTTCTCAAGTGGAATGAAAATTGCTGGAACAATTAATGCTTCAGGAAATCGCCCCATAGCTGCTTCTACACTTAAAGTCAGCGAGACTTATCAATTAATGGGAAATCGTCCCATTGCATCTAACGAAATTGACGATCCCGATACCCTCATGGGTTATATCGACTAATATTATCAACCGAGTTTGCTTTTCTCCCTCCGCCTCAAGACGGAGGGTTATTTATCATTAACTAATCGACAATTTTCTGCCAAACTTCTCGGAAGAAAAACTAACTTACTTAACTAAACCTCACTCCAATTAGGTATGACTTCAGGCGGAAGATATTCAGAGAAATAATTTGTTAACTTGATCGCAGAACAAAAACACAGATGGATAAATTAAATCCGTCGCATAAAATCGCTTTTATTGTTATCTAAGGAGCATAACATGAGTACCGAAGACAGAGCAAAAGCAACAGCCAAAAATATCGAAGGTAAAGCTCAAGCTGCCATGGGAGAAGTAACTGGCGATCCTGAAGATAAAGCAGCAGGTAAAGCCAAGCAAGCTGAAGCTAAAGCTCAACACGCGAAAGAAGATGTGAAAGATAAAGCTAAACAAATGGTTGATAATGCCTAAGCATTTTAGTAAGTAAAAAATAGGTCTGGTTAGCAATAATTTACTCCAGACCTATTTCTCTTATGGGGTGACAAGTGGGTGGAAACCAAGACTGATAAGGTGTTAACTGTTATCTTCTACTTGAGAAAATAAACCCAATAACGGACCGAGAATGGCTCCAAATACGAAACCTCCTGCGTGCGCCCAATAAGCAACACCGCCTCCTTCCATACCAATATTAGCTGGTGCGTTCAGAGAGGCAATACCGTAAAAAGCTTGTTGGACAAACCAAAAGCCAAGAAAGAACACGGCAGGAATGCGGAATGTAGTGAGAAAAAAACCAAGGGGAACCAAAGTGAGAATTTGGGCTTTTGGAAAACGCAGTACATAAGCTCCCATTACTCCAGCGATCGCGCCACTAGCCCCTAGAGAAGGAATTTCTGACCCTGCTGAGAAAAACCACTGAGCTAAAGCTGCTAGCGCTCCACAAGCTAGGTAAAAAATTATAAACTTGATGTGACCGAGTTGGTCTTCTATGTTATTACCAAAAATCCACAGAAATAACATATTTCCAGCAACGTGCAAAAAGCCGCCGTGGAGAAACTGAGAAGTAAACAACGTCAACCATTCTGGTACTGGCTGTCCGACATTAATTCCCTCTAGACTGGCAGTTAACTCTCTGGGAACCACAGCATAAAGGTGAAAAAACTGCTCCAACGCTGGCGGAGTTAACTGAAGCTCAAAAATAAATACCACTATGTTAATAGCGATTAGGGCATAAGTTATATACGGGGTGATTCTCGTCGGATTATCGTCACGCAGGGGAACCACAGTTATTTTTCCTCATCGATGGCAAAACTGCCAAAAAGATAACCTAATTTAGAGCTTCTTGTCTGCTTGCTGAGGGTAGATTTTTCCGTTTCGCCAAATTAAACTACAAAAGTGACAAAACTTTTGTAGTTTAACTGCTTTCTATCAAGAGCAAAGCGAAACTGAAAGAGCCTTTACCAGCCTTTTTCAGCTTGTTCGAGAACGTAGGTAGCTACATCTTCAATTTGTTGGCTGTTCAAACGACCAAGAAAAGAAGGCATGGCAGATTTACCACGAGTAACTTGAGAGATAATTTTATCTAACGACGCCATACCATACTTTTCCAAGTCAGCCTTAGACAAAGTTTTTGAGGGGTTGACATAATTCTTTCCACCTGCATGACAAGACGCGCAGTTAGCAGCAAAAATTTTCGCTCCGTTTAAAGCATCGCCTTCTGCTAGGGCAGGGCTGCTAACGATAAAATTGAACAGCGCAATTGCTACTAGCAAGCTCAAAATCAACTTTCTCAATTGTGTTCTCCTCTTTTGACAATAGGTCATAGTTAAATTTGTCGCAGATTATTTTCTCGAATAGGTTTACTAATGTCAAAAGACAAAATGTCAAACTTATATAAGGTAAGTATTTTCTTTTAAAATCAAAAACACCCCTAGACATTCTAGGGGTGTTACGTGATAAAACTGGATTAAGTTTATGGGGAAGTAAACCAGACTTACTTACCGATAATCTACTACAGAGATTTTGCTTTTAAGGAGGCGATCGCCCAAACTGATTTTCCGAGAATGATTAAATTTGAGCGGTACTTTTTCTGCGTTGCCCGACGCAAAATCACCTTGAGCCTGTCTATGTAGTTATAGCGATCGCTTGTCTGGAGAATTCCTCTAACCTTGTCGAGATTGACTCGAAGCTCACCAATAATTTTCGAGTCCTAATGAGAGTTTTACTGCTCACTTTTTGCCCAATGTAGCAGCAAACGATCTCCTAATCGACAATAATTTTGCCTACCATACCAGCCCCACGGTGGGGTTGGCAATAGTAGGTATATTCTCCTTTCGGAGCATCTGCGGGGAAAGCTACTTTGTAGTCTTGACCGGGACTAAAGAGTAACTTATCTTGAGATAATTTCGCTGCTAATTCTCCGCCAGCAGGAGTTTTATCAAAGATAGCATTGTGAGGACCGAGCTTGTTCATCACAAAATCCACCGTGTCTCCTGGGTGGATAGTCAGAGTTTCAGGAACAAACTTCAATAATCCATTGTCAGCTCCCATTTTTACTGTATAAGTTTCGGCGGCGGCTGGTGCTACCGATAAGAAAAAGCTAACAGCGACGAGTAAAACTGTAGACAAAACTAATGCCAGATTTTTCGGCAATTTAGCTGTAAACTGCATATTTTCCTCCGAAGAGTTTTTGACTTTCTTTAGTATCTTATCTTGAAGGTATACCCCACTCAAGTTAGAAATTTCTAGTTCGGGTTCGGTTTGCCGCATCAATTTTGATTAAAGTATTAATCTGCATAAAGATGGCGGATGGTAGTGATAGGTGCCGACACCTAGTTACTCTTCCATCCGCCAAGCTTGTTGGTGCGGTAATTAGTTCCTCAACTATCGAGCAAGTAACCGCTTGGTAGTTAACTCCGAAAAAACTAGCTTAGTTATAAACTTTACCTCCTCCCCACTTGACACCTTGAATCTTCGGCTGAATCAGAATATGACCAGCAATTTCTTTAAGGTCTTCTTGAGTAAGATTTCTCATCTCTGTCCAAATATCAGACCTTTCTTTATTCGGGTGTAACTCGGTGAGGTCAACTTCGCCATCGTAGCTGGTAGGGTGGATTAAGTAGTCTACCAAGGTGGTGAGATTATCCCGTGGGGGTTCTGCACCAGCTAAACTATCAGCAGCGAGAGTAATATTAGGGTTAGTTTTGGTTCTGCCTGCGGCGTGGCATTTAGCGCAGGTATCATTAAATAGCCTTCTGCCTCGGTCAAGTTGTTTAGTGCTTAAAACAACCGTGTCGCCTTTGTCATTTAGGGGTACAGTGCGGACTTCCTCACTTAGTTCGTAAGCGGCTGCACTGCCGATAGGTAATTGAAGGGCGAAAAATAGAGTAGCTATAGCAACCCAGATGAATCGCTTCAGCATAGTTCTCCTCAAAAAGTTGATTTTTTTCATTAGGTTTTTTCAACACAGCAGTAACTAAATCAATTCGCTGCTGATATCTAATGTGTTTGAGTCACTCTAGATATCGTTAAAGGTAAAAACACTTGGGTTGTTTTTTTGGTTGCTAACCTGTCTAGTCCTCCTGTTGCGAGCTTGGTTTTTGAGACAAAATTTGAGAAATAATTGCTTTAGCATCCTCCAACGCAAGATTGGTCTGTCGATCTTTATAAGCAATTCCCAATTGGTCGCACAGATGGAACACTTGCTCCACCGAAAGGTTATATTCTGCGGCAATTTCCGCAATTGACAGGTCTGCAAAGCCCATAACGATAATTTGGCAGCGAATATCAAGTTGTTCTCCTTAAATATCATGCCATTCAACATACCCCTTTCCAAGTAGGTTAGGAAAGGAGTAGGAGATTGGGACCCTTGAACCCTTGGATTGGTAACTGGTAAATGCGCTTACGTGCTCAAGTTACGGGCGACAGATTGATAAGATTGAGTGGAGTTTAACTACGTTACCGATAACAGCGATCGCTGGAGCCTCAAAGTTGGTTTGTTCTACTTGCTCGACGATCGTTTCTAATGTACCAATTAGTTCTTCTTGGTCGGAGCGAGTTCCCCAGCGAATTAAAGCGATGGGAGTTGATTTACTTAAGCCTGCTGCTGCTAGTTGAACCACAATATTGGGCAAATTATGGACTCCCATATAAACTACGATCGTTTCTGCACTTTGGGCGATCGCACTCCAGTTTACTCGCGGTCGATATTTTCCTCTAGCTTCATGTCCGGTGACAAAGACGACTGAAGAACTATAACTTCGATGGGTGACGGGAATTCCGGCGTAAGCTGGTGCGGCGATACCGGAAGTTATTCCTGGTACCACTTCTACTGGTACTCCGGCTGCGATTAAATCTTCCATTTCTTCTCCACCGCGACCAAAAACAAAGGGGTCTCCGCCTTTGAGTCGAACGACGATCGCGTTTGTTTGCGCTTTTTCAATTAATAATTCTGTTGTTTGGGACTGTAACTTAGAATGTCGTCCCCGACGTTTACCCGCGTTAATTTGCTCGGCTTGGGGGTTGATGGTAGCTAAAATTTGGGGACTGACTAAGGCGTCATAAATCACTACATCGGCACATTCAAGCAGAGTTTTGCCTTTGATTGTCATTAGTCCGGGATCTCCTGGACCTGCACCCACGAGATATACTTTGCCTACCGATCGCTGCTGTTGTGTTTTCACTGGAATTGTCACTAAATCTCCCCGATCGTTCATTTGTCAACCCCCTCGACAACTAAATCTGCTAATTCTGCACTTGCTCCCAAAGGTTTACCAAGAAGCAATTGTACGTGAGGAAATTTCAACTGTAGTTCTTTTACTTGTGTGGCGATCGCTTCGGTAATGCCGCCCTGAAAAAGAAAATATGGCACAATAGCTATTTCCTGCTTTTCTGCCGCTACTAAAGCTTCTACTTGCGCTGATAAGCTGGGAGATACTGACCAATAAGCAGCAATTGCCTTTAACTCAGAGGCGATCGCTTCTATTGCCTCATTTGCTCCTACTCGACGACTGCCATGAGACAATAAAATTCTTGTCGGCGTACTAAAACACTGAAACTCTTTTGCTAATAGTTGTTTCAACCCTGGATTACTGCCTAGGTGAGGTTGTAATTGTATGGGGATCTGCTCGCCTATTGCCTCCTGTGCTAGTTTCACGGCGCTGGGAATATCTTCTTTGACATGAACTCCAGGTAAAAGAAACAATGGTAAGATTTGCACTTTCGTGTTTCCCTCAGCTTTGGCTCGACGAGCAAATTGTTTAATACTTTCATGTAAAGGCATGGGAGTTAGTTCCAAAGCTGCACAGCCAACTAAAGGACATATTGGCTCGCTCGCTATTCCTCGACTCCTTTTGTGCTTTTGGCGATCGCACTTCCCTACATTAGAACTTAACCAATTTGGCGAGATACCCAAAGGGCGCTGGTTTTCTAAGCGCTGGCGGACTAAATTTGCTAGTTGTTCTACGGCTATTCGGGGACGAGCATCGCGACTTCCATGAGATACCAGTAAGCAGGCTGAAGGCATTGAACAAAAATTCTTAAATAAAATTTTATTTTATAAACAATTGTATCTTTGCCAAATGTTTCTTTTTGTATCAATTGATGCAAGTAATACTCATTAAGTGGTAATTACCAATCACTCACTGCGCCGCATTTGCATCTCGTCGCCAGCGAATCTCCAAACCGAGGATGCTAGCAGCTAGCCAAGTAAGTCCTGCTGCTTGTCCGGCAACTACGTCTGTCGGCCAATGAATGCCGAGATAAAGCCGACTAAAACCAATAATTGAGACTAATAAAATCGTGCTAATAGCAATCCACCAGCGCCACCGATGATAATGACTTGCTAGTAAGTAACCGAGAAAACCATAGATAATTAAAGATAGCATGGCATGACCGCTAGGAAAACTAGAAGTGCGCGGTTCTTTATTCGTCATTTCCCAGAGTTCGGGGCGATCGCGATCGAAAAACTGTTTAATCAGTAAATTTAAACAAGTTCCTCCGATCGCTGTAATTGCTAAAGCTGTAAATTCTACCTTTTGTCTTCGTCGCCACAAAAATACCCCAGCACCAAGAGCAATTGAGGTAACAACTATTGTGCCACCAATAATCGAAAAGGTGTGCATCAAAAAAGTTAATACTGGTCTATGCCAATCATCTATAGCCAATAAAATAGCTCGATCGAGGGTTTGGGTTTGCTTTTCGAGGACTTCATCAGCAATTTCGATAAATGCCCAAGTTCCTAAAATTGCAATAATTAGCCCTGTCAAGGGAATAATTGACAGCAACAAAAACAAATTTTTTCTATTTAGTTGTCGTCGCCAAAAACGAACTATTCGCTTGGCTATGTAGCGCAGATTAAACAGCAGCATCGATTGTCCCTATTCTCGATCTTATAAGGAAGAAATCGATCTTAACATGAGAGTGCGGGTATAGTTAAATGAGGCAGAGAAAACCCATAGCCGTCTGAGAAGAAAAATTTCACTTATGATTAGAGATATTTGCCAAATTTCTTAATTCCCCAAGCTCAATTTAGGAAGGAAGTGGAACAAATAAACAACCTCCTTTTCCACGCCTGATAATCTCACCCTCAAACTGATGTTCGATAAATATTGCTCCCACATCAATGTCGTAACCGACAACTAGCGTTGCCGCAAAATCTTGGGGAATATATTCAATTAAATTACTTTCTTGGGAATGTTTCACTAAAGGAATTTTTTCATATAAAGGCAAATACTTTTCTTGTTCTGGTTGCTTACTATCTACTGACAAGAAAATATTGTTTTCATCAAGGTTGACATTAACACCATTTTCTACTGGCTCGCCATAGCCAAATGCTCGGAGATGATAGCCATAATCTTGTTCAATTTGTTCAGATGCCGGAATAAAAGAATGACACTCGACATAAAATTTACGTTGTGTGGGAGCTAATTCGGCTGGAGGTGCGATCGCTGGGGGATCTTGGACTGCTCCGAGAATCATTCCTACACTAAGTAGAAGTAGGCTAGGGTAATGGTTCATGGTCTGAAAAAAGTTAAAGGTTAATAACTGATAACTGATAACTGATAACTGATAACTGATAACTGATAACTGATAACTGATAACTGATAACTGACTAAGGTGCTAAACGCTCTCTAATCCAAGTATTATTTTCAACTCGTCGATAGCGCAGGCGATCGTGCAAACGACTAGGACGACCTTGCCAAAATTCTATTTCTTCAGGAATTACTCGGTATCCTCCCCAGTGAGGAGGACGCGGGATTTCTTGCTCTCCATATTTAGTTTGTAATTCCTGAAAACGCTGTTCTAAAACCTCGCGACTTTCAATTACTTGGCTTTGATTTGAAACCCAAGCACCAATTTGAGAATTTTCTGGACGACTGTGAAAATACTCGTCTGATTCTTCAGGAGAAACTTTCTCGACTCTACCCGCAATTCGCACTTGTCGCTCCAATTCTGCCCACCAAAAAACTAGCGCTGCACGAGCATTATCAGCAAGCTGTTGTCCTTTGTAACTACTGTAGTTGGTATAAAAGACAAAGCTTTGTTCGTCGAAATCTTTGAGTAGGACAATCCGAGCTGAGGGCGTACCATCTAGGTTAGCAGTAGCAAGAGTCATCGCGTTAGGTTCGCTTAGTTGAGCTTTAAGAGCTTGCTGGAACCAGGTTTGAAACTGCTTAAATGGATTTAGCTCAGCATCAGCTTCGCTCAAACCAGCGCGAGTGTAGTTTTTCCGTAATTCACTAACAGGTATATCCATTTTGAGTTTCTTCTTTCTCTTTTAAGCTTTTTTGGCTAATAAATAGTGTAAAAGTATCTTCATCGGGTATTAAAACTAGATTAAGCTGATTTTTGACGAAAACGTTGTATAAATTATGCTTGTGGAGATAGAACTGTTATCTCGCGCGAGATCGTTTTCCAATCTACACCTAATTTGACTTTTACAGGAGTTGGCGAATGCGACAAGTAAATTTTCTGATTATTTTTGCTCTTTGTTTGGCTCTGGCTTTATTTAGCATTGAGAATACTCAAGCTTCGACGATTAATGTACTTCCGGGTGTGGAGGTTGAGGCTCCACTGTCGATAGAATTAATTTTAGCTGCTGGAGTGGGTGCGGTTCTGGGCTGGTTGTTTAGTATCTGGACGAAATTGCAACGTTATTTGGTTGCGGCGAAACAAAGACGGCAAGTTCGCGCGAAGGAGAAGGAAATTGAAAAGTTGAAAAAAGACCTCGAACAACAAGATCGACAACAATTTTTACCTGCGGCTGAGACAATTGAAGGAAGTGAGGAATGACGGTATCACCTGCTCGCGAAGCGATCGCGCTTTTAATTGATTTGGCGCAACGAGGAGAAATCGATCCTTGGGATGTTCAAGTGATTGAGGCGATCGATCGTTTTTTGAGTGAATTGGGTTTAAATGGTCAGGGTGAACCAAATTACGATCGCGCTGATTTGCCTCAGTCGGGACAAACTTTTCTCTGGGCTTCGATGTTAGTTTTACTTAAGGCTGATACTCTCCAACGTCTCGAAGAGGAGGAGGAACAACCAGAGTTGGAAGTGGCTGAATTTGCAGGTGAGGAGGCGAATGAACGTGCTTTACCACTTCATCTCGAACGTCATATTCGTCGCCGCCCTACCGCCCCTCCACCTCGCAAGCGTCGCGTTACTTTACAGGAGTTAATCGAGCAAATTGAGCAAATTGCGGCGGTTTTGGAGTCTGCACCCGATCGCTCAACTCAACGACGTTCTCGCTCTTTGTCTCGTCGCGCTACTGCTCGCGCGATCGCTCAACTTGCTCATGATGAAAATCTTACTGAAGTTGCTGCTCAACTTGAACAATTTCTCACTGCTAATTTGTCTCAATTTCCCTCAGCACAAGACTTTATCCATTTAGAGCATTTACTCGATTTATGGACATCAAATAAACATAAAAATGAGGATTTGTCAAGTCATAAAGGTAAAGAAAAAGTTGGGATTTTTTGGGCGTTATTATTACTTTCCGCACAGTCGAAAGTGGAATTATCCCAAGAAGAATTTTATCAGGATTTGAAGATCAAACCTCTCATCGACGAGGGAAAATCTCTTAAAGAAAATGAATAACTTGTGGAGACGTTGCATGAACGTCTCTACAAGTTATTTTATTCAGTTAAAGTTTTCACTGTCAAAACTTGTGGTGGGGTAGCATCGGGAGGATAGAGAAAATCAACTTTTACCGTGCGAGTTTCTTTTGGTGGTATGGTTAAATTTGCTAAAGGTTCTGCTTGTTGACCTCGTTGTTGAACTAAGTGAAAATAATTATTAACAGAATTACCTTGTTCGTCCTCGTAGCTAATTTCTACTGTACCTCGGAAAAAAACTTGTGGGGCTGGAGGTTCAAGAAAGCGTAATCCTTGGGTTAAAATATCTTGTTTGATGGGAGTTTGTAAAGTAACAGCTACAGTTTTGCTAGCTTCAGTTGGGTTGTAAAAAGGTAAGGTTAAACTGTATTCTACGCCATAGTTACCGTGAGCGCTATAAGCCGTATCAGGATAGCGCACTAGCATCGGTGCAGTTTGAATTTGATTTGTTCCTAGTCTACCACCAGCGAGGGTACTAATACCATAAGAAAAAGCTTCACCGACGCCGGGAATCGTAAGTTTTTCGCTACGATTATTATCGGTTAAAGTAGCTTTCCATTGGGAACCTTGGGAAACGCCCGCAACTCGTCCGTAAATTATACCACCAGTGGTATTATTGGGAGGAGTCGGGACGCGATCGCGTGGCGTAACTAATTCTCCTTCTGCTAATAATTCTTTCCATTCTGCTAATGTCGGTTTCCTCTCTTCTCCTCTTTCATCTACAGGCGCAAACATTGCTAAACTTGCTGCATAAACTTCCCCGTTACTATCTAATTTTATGTAAGTAGAACGACCATTTAAAGGTGGTTCCCATTCTCTTACTGGAATAGGCAAATTAAGTAACATTCTACTTTCTCCGGGTGGAATAACTAACTCGTCAGGAAAGTTTTCTTGTCTTACTCCCCTTAAGATATCATTCATTACTCGACTACCGGGTCCCGCGTAAACATTTCCTTCTGGGTTTGGTACTTGAGAAGGTAGTTTAATAAATGGTGCATCTGGTCGAGAAAGATAACTTGCTGCGGCTAAAATGTCAACTGTTACTGTTTCCTTAGTTGGATTATGTAACATTATTCCTAGATACAAAGTTCGTAAATCTTCTGGGGTTGGCGGTTTAGCAATATGATGGGCGAAAATGTCAAAACGTCCTTGAAAAGGAAAGCTTAAATGGGCTTCGGGATTAGCTTTGTTTTCTTTGGCAAAAGTGGAAAGTAAAATTCCTTCAGATAAGACTACTTCTGGGCTATTACTGTTAAATACGGGTACGGAATTTAATTGTCCTGCTAAAGGACGAACTTCTTGAGGTTTCACTATTTCTTGAGGAGTAGGTTCGGGTGGTGGTGTTGTTTGAGCGAAAAGTAAGCCAAGTAAAAACATGAATTTGTTTCCTTATTTATTGTACATTGTTTATTGTCGCACGCGAACATTAAAAGTTCCCAGAAAAATCCTTTTCGCTGAAAATAAATTTTAGCAAATAAGACGGACATTCTCTAGAAACGTTGCCGGCAATGTCTCTACATTTGTGTATTTTATGTAGCTTGGTTACGATTTAACTTAAATAACTGAAATTTAGCTCGCCGATCGATTAACTAGAAATATTCTCAATTTTTTTTGATAAAGTTATGAAATCTGTAAGTCACACTGGTTAAAAAGATAGTTTATCGCAGCGAAAAGTCGTTCTAATTCTTGAATTGTGTAAAAGGTAATATTTTTAGTAAAAGTGTTTGCTTTTAGTTGACCAAATTGCCAAGTAAATCCATTAGTAATAATACTAAAAATTTTTAGATTCGGTGCTTGGTTAAGTTGCTGTGCGGCAATTGTTTCTACTAATGATTCGATTAACATTGTGTTGAAATTAGCTGGTTTTGCTTTGACTAAGAGTAAATAAGGTTGGTCGAAAACAATTTTTCCGAAAGAAGATCGTTGAGCTAAAATATATTCAGGAAAATAGGATAAATCGCTTTCGTAGTTTAAAGGTTGATGACTCCACAAAAGTAATTTGCTGCGATAAGATTTCCAGGCTTCTTTTAAAATTGGATAAATTAAGTTTTCGCAAATAGCAGATTCGCAATTATCGACTATTCCCTCCTTCATTACTGTTTCTAAGTCTTCTCGAAAGTGGTTGGGAATTTTTAATTGAGTTTCGACAATGAAATTGGCTTCTTCATATTTAATTTGAAATTCTTTGACAACTTCACCAAGAGTTTGATAATGGCTGGTAGGAATTTTTAACTTGCAAGTGATAGAAGTGTTGACAAGGCGTACTAATTTGTTGATTATTGTGCAAAAATCTGTTATAATTAGCGGTGAATTTTCCGGAGTAAGCAGGGGAATGTGAACGAAAATACACAGACTTGCTGAGTTGGTTTGTTGGAGATAGTTCAAGACTTCGTAGTATAAACCTTCACAAACAAATTTTCCGGCATCGTGGCTTATTTCGGTAAATTCTAAGCCAGTTAATAAGTCTGATAAATCTACTTTTGTTTGTAGTAAGAATGCGCCGCAAGTAGCATTTGATTCAATAGTTAGTTGGGTGCGCGATTCTGCCATTCCACAACAAACGATCAGATCGGGCTGCCATTGTTGAATTTTGCCGATCGCGTTTTTACTCGCTGTTTCGGTATCGACAACAAGCTGTCTTAAGAAGGCTATCTCAGCATCAGGAAAATTAGATCCGGCAATTTGAGCTAATAAGTCGTCTGAGGAGTTAGACTTTTGGTGGGGTAGCCAGGTTTGAAAGGAGGTTAAGAGGATTTTTCGCTTCCAGGAATTAATCACAACTCAAGTTGATACACTAAAGTAAACATAGCAAGCTAAGGGAGTTAAATTTGATGGCGGCGATCGCGGTAATCGATTATGATATGGGAAATTTGCACTCTGCTTGTAAGGGTTTGGAGAAAGCGGGTGCAACTACTAAGATAACTGATTCTGCTGACGAAATTGCTCGCTCTGAGGCGATCGTTTTACCTGGAGTAGGGGCTTTCGATCCGGCTGTACGACATTTGCGATCGCGCGATTTGGTGGAACCGATTCGTGAGGCGATCGCGTCTGGTAAACCTTTTTTGGGTATTTGTTTGGGTTTACAAATTCTTTTTGATGGTTCGGAAGAAGGAAATGAACCGGGTTTAGGTATCATTCCTGGAATGGTACGTCGCTTTCGTTCGGAACCAAATTTGACTATTCCTCACATGGGTTGGAATCAGTTACATTTTACCCAAAAAAATCTCGCTCTTTGGCGGCAATTACCAAGCGATCCTTATCTTTATTTTGTCCATTCTTATTACGTCGATCCGAGCGATTCTGCTTACACTGCGGCTACAGTTACTCATGGTAGCCAAACTGTGACTGCGGCGATCGCCAGAGATAATTTAATGGCTGTTCAATTTCACCCAGAAAAGTCTTCTACTTTGGGGTTACAAATTCTCAGTAATTTTGTCCGCTTGATTCGTGCTCGGGTTGCTGCTTAAATTTGGTTATATTTAATCTTCAATATTTGAAACTAATTTTTCGCCAAAAAGCTTGCTTTTTTCTAACTTTTGTGAAATGATTATCGTTAAGGGTTCATACATAATGGAAAATAAGCGTAAAAATTTTTCGGCACAGATTCCCATTATAAAAAAATGATACCTAAAAAAATTCAGAAAATCTGTAAACTAGTATACATTTTTCCAATCAAAGTAACGCCGGCATCGCAACAAAAAACAAAATTGTGAGTATCAGAATCTACGGCAATCGACAGTTAAAAACCTTACCCGGACAATCAACTCGTCCCACAGCAGCGAAAGTAAGAGAAGCATTATTTAATATTTGGCAAGGCGCGATCGCCGATTGTCGCTGGTTAGATTTATGTAGCGGCAACGGCTCAATGGGGGCGGAAGCCTTATGTCGAGGGGCGAAATTAGTCGTAGGCATCGAAAAAAATCCGCGTGCTTGCGCGATTATCAGAGAAAATTGGCAGCAAGTAGCCACCGATGGACAAGAATTCAAAATTTTGCGCGGAGACGTAGTAGCGCGTCTAAAAGCCTTAGCAGGACAGAAATTTGACCGCATTTACTTCGATCCCCCTTATGCAAGTAACTTATACGATCCGGTATTAGCAGCGATCGCCGAATATCAACTTCTCGAAGCAGAAGGAAGAATAGCCATCGAACACGATCCTCAAACTTGGACAGCCACAGAAATCCAGCAACTCTCTCTCTGCGGCGAAAAACTCTATGGAACTACAGCCCTCAGCTTTTATTGTCCAGTTTAAATCCTCAGCCCCCTGTAGCAGAAGGCTAAGGATTTCCAAGTGTTAAACCTTCAGGTTGTCACCGCGCTTGTACTGCATCCAAGCCGCATAGAAGAGTCCAGCCAGAGTAACGGGAATTAAACCCAAGACAATTCCCAACAGCAATGGTTCGATCACCTTTTGTCTCCTTTGTTATATTTTTATATCTTTTGATAATCCTACTCGATGAGGGCGTTTCAGTTCCACCACCTCTCAATTCTGCCCTCTTGAGCTTGCTTACTCAGTGGAGAAATTTTAAGCTATGTGTATAAATAAAAATAATTGTGGAAAAAAATGTAGCTTACGTTGCCCCAAAAATGACTAGATTGAGGTAAAAAATTCATCTACCACCAAACGACCTAAGCAAAAAGCGATTATTAGAAAAAAATGCTGGAAAAAACCGTGGATAACCAGTTCGCCAATCCCAAAATTATCACTCAACGAATAACTTTCATCGTCATGGCGGTGGTGCTGGCAATCCTGGCTAGCATTCTAGCGATGCAAATGTACCGGGTTTCCGATCCCTACATTCAAGAAGTTTTCTCTCAGACAGGAAATCCAGTCAAAGGACAAGCCATGTTTGAAATCAATTGCGCTGGATGTCATGGTGTCACCGCCGAAGGTAATGTCGGACCGAGTTTACATAACGTTTCCAAACGGCGATCGCCAGTAGATTTGATCGAACAAGTGATTAGCGGCGATACCCCACCAATGCCAAAATTTCAACCCAGTCCTCAAGAAATGGCAGATTTGTTAAGTTATTTACAGCAACTCTAAGTTAAAAAGTCAATTGATTTTCAATCGCCATTCAAGCTTTTTAATTAACTCTAAATTACTAGCACGACTTCCTTGAAAATAGCAACAATAATAGCTAATAATTCCTTAGCAACAGTTGAGTAATCCGAGCTATTTTCAGGGCGAATCTTCATGATCAATTAAATTCAAATATTACTCTCAGTATTTAGACTAAAAAAAACTAAATTTGTCAAACTTAATTTTCTTCGTTATTTAGCATTTGACATTGACTAAGATTAGCTCTAGTTTGAGCAATATCTGCTCGATCTTGAGCTTCATCAGCTCGTCTTTGCACTCGATCGGCTTCATCTTGTGCTAAAGTAGCTTCATCGGAAGTCACTGAATTATATTTATCTACCTCTTGTTGGGCTAAATTAGCTTCTTGTTGGGCTAAATTAGCTCTATTTTGAGCAGCATCAGCTCTGGATTGTGCCTTACTCGCACGAAGTTTTGCTAACGAGTCTCTAAGTTGTTCGGCATCAGATTGAAATTTATTCAAGTTAGCTCGATCTGTAGCTGCTTCCTGCTTAATTTGTTCGACTTCTGCTCGCAAAGCAACTATTTGACTTTTGAGTTTTTCGTCTTCAATAACTAAAGAACCTAGTTCTGCAACGATCGCATCAAGGAGCTCAATATTTTCCATAGCTGGATACACCAACAGTCTCGCCTAATTATTTTATCGCTTATTAGGGATTTTGCCTTAAAAGCTTGATAATTTGCGCTACTAGCTTTCTCGGCGGTACTGGTTTACTTAAATGAACTTGGAAACCTGCGGCAAGAATTTGTTCTCGCTCAGTTTCTGAAGCATAAGCAGTGAGAGCAATAGCGGGAATTGCGGCTGTTGATTCTCCAGCGCGAATTTCCTTAATTAACTCGTAACCGTCCATTTCTGGCATTGCTATATCGCTAATCAAAAGATCGAACTGAGAAGAAGCCAGATTTGCTAATGCTTCTTTTGCACAAGCTACAGCTTCAATAATTGCTCCTGACTGTTCGAGTATAAAGCTAACTAATTCGCGGTTATCAGCTTCATCTTCTACTACCAAAATTCTCACCCCAGCCAAAGAAACAGAATTAGCTTTCTTGGGTTGCTGTTTGAATTTATCTTGCTTAATTTCACATAAAGGTAAAGTAACAGTAAATGTGGCTCCTTGGTTTTTTCCGGCACTATAAACACTAACTTTGCCACCGTGTAACTCAGTTAAATAACGGACGATCGCCAAACCTAATCCCAAACCGCCAAACGAGCGAGTCCGGCTACTATTTTCTTGACGGAAGTATTCAAACAGAAAAGGCAAAAACTCTGGATCGATACCTTCACCCGTGTCTCGAACTTCAATTTTCGCTTGGCGCCGATCCTCATCAAGTCGGACTTCAATTTTGCCGCCTTCTGGTGTAAATTTTACCGCATTAGAAAGTAAATTCCACATTATTTGTTGCAGTCGGTTAGAATCTCCTTTAACTCGATCGTTCTCTATTTCTAAGTTGGTAATAATTTCAATTGACTTGGCTTCTGCGGCTAAATGAATAGTTTCAATAGCTGCTTTGATAATTGGCGTTAAAGATACTTCAGTAGCATTAAGAGAAAGTTTGCCGCGTAAAATTCGAGAAACGTCGAGCAAGTCTTCAATTAAGCGATGTTGAATTTGGGCATTCCGGGCAATTGTTTCTAAAGCTTTCGCCGTTGTCGCTTTGTTAAATTGTTTTCTTTGTAATAGTTTTGACCAACCGAGAATTGAGTTCATGGGGGTTCTCAATTCGTGAGAAAGCACTGCTAAAAATTCATCTTTAACTCGGTTAGCTGCTTCGGCTTCTGCACGAGCAGCTTTTTCTCTAGTTAAGAGAATCTCGCGTTCGGCTTCGGCTTGTTTGCGTTGGGTTAAATCAATGACAAAACAAACAGTTTGTTCGCTCGATCCCTTTAACAAAGCACCTGCTAAGAAAATTGGTATGCGAGTGCCATCGCGGCGAAAATATTCTTTTTCATAAGGCGTACAAATTCCCGTCGTAGAAATTTCTCTGACTTTTTGGCGATCTAATTCTTGATATTCCGGTGGAGTCATTTTTTTCCAATGCAAATTTCCTGCTTCTAAATCAGCTTTGGTATAACCGACCATTGCTAAGAAAGCATCGTTCGCATCGGAAATTTTCCCTTCAAGATCGGGAAAAATTACGCCGATAATATTTGACTCAAATAAACGCCGAAATTTCGATTCACTTTCACTCAAAGCTTGTTCGGAAAGCTTACGAGCAGTAATATCGAGTAGTAAACCATCCCAAATCAAACCGCCATCTGATTGCTGAGTAGCTTTAGCTAGTCCGCTAATCCATTTGATTTGACCGGAGGGAGTAATAATTCGCCATTCGTGTCGCCAAGAATTGCCTGTATCGGCTACCGCAGAAACTGATTCTTCAAAGGCATTAAGATCGTCAGGATGGACTAACGACCAAAGTAACTCGGCGTTAGCTGCGATCGCCTGGGGTTCTAGTTCAAATAAGTCTTGACAGCCAGAACTAATATAGGTGAATTTGTCTTTTTTCTGGCGATCGTTGTACTGATAATAGCGATAAATGACGCCAGGTAAATTTTCTGCTAGCCGACTAAAGCGGGTTTGAAACTGTTCGAGTGCGATTTCGGTTTCTTTGCGATCGCTGATGTCGCGCCAAGTGGCAACAAAGCCATCTCTAAAGGGTACAATTCGGATGTCGAAGGCTCTTTCGAGATAGCGAAATCCGTATTTATCGGCGTAAGTTAGCGATTCTTTCACTAACGGTTGTCTGGTTTCGACTACTTGGCAATATTCGGCAAATAAGCCGCTATCGCGATGAGCAGGCAAAATTTCGCACAAACCGCGACCAATTTGTTCTTCAAAGCTGAGGCAATTATTTTTGCAAGCTGCGGCATTGACGTACTCGATGCGAAAATCAACGATCTCGCCTTCTGGGGAGCGAATGGCTGAGTAAATGCCAAAACAGTCGAGAATGTTTTCTATTGAGGTGCGAAACTGTTCTTCACTTTTTTCGAGTGCGGCTTTTTGACGTTGAGTTTCGCTGAGATCGAGGAGAAAGCAAACTCCTTCGCTTTGAGACTCTTCTAATAATGCTGCACCGAAGAGAATGGGGACGCGAGTGCCGTCGCGACGAAAGTATTCTTTTTCAAAAGGCGTGCAAACTTTTTTTTCGTGCATTTGAGCGATCGCTCTTTCGTCGAGGTGTTGATATTCTGGGGGAGTTAATTGTTGCCAGTTTAGTTTTCCTGTTTCTAAGTCGCGGCGATCGCGATCTAGAAGTTGCAAAAAAGCTTCGTTGGCTTCGACGAGCGTGCCGTTAGTATTCCAAAAGGCGATCGCGAGTAAGTTTGACTCGAAAATACACCGAAAGCGCGATTCACTTTGTCGCAGAGCTATCTCAATTTGTTTATAATCGGTGACATCTCGACAAATACTCATTACTGAGGCTACTTCGCCGTTTTTTCCCCATTCTGCTACTGTTTGAGTTTGGTAGTAGCGCAATCCTGCTGGTGAGGTAAACTCAAATTCCCAAAAGTCAGCTTTTCCCGTGTGAAAAATATTTTCTATTCGCTGTTGCCAATCCCTTACTGATTGTTCGGGAAAGCCTATTTCGGCATTAGTTTTACCAATAAATTCTTTTGGAGATCTTCCCGTTGCTTTGGTAAGCGCAGGATTCACATAAAGATGGCGTAATTGGCGATCGAAGCGAGAAATTAGATCGGGTGAATTTTCTGCTAAACTACGGAATTTTTCTTCTTGTTCGTGTAGTGCTTGTTGGACTTTTTTGTATTCAGTAATCTCGGTGATTGTTACGCCAATCCCGATTATTTCTGCATTTTGGCAACGTACGGGGAAATAGTTACTTAACCAGTACCGTTCTTCTCCTGCGGGTACCTCTCCTAAATTAGTTTCTTCTAAATTTAAAACTGCTTCTCCGGTCGTTAAAATTTTTCGGTGGCGCCGATCGAGAATATTCGCTAATTTGCTGGGTAGGATCTCCCAAACTGTTTTGCCGATATGTGCTTTGGGGCTAGCTTTGTTTAAATTAGCTAGATATTCATTAACTTTAACAAAACGAATCTGGCGATCGAGAAAAGCTACGCCGATGGGCGCGCTTTTTAGTAATGCTGCTAAAAAAAATTGCTCTTGAGCTAATTGGGCTATATTTACCTTTTCTCCTGCACAATCCGCACATTCTTCAATTTGACTTGATTGAGAATTAATCTCTTTTTCTAAGAGACAATTCCTTGATGATAATTCTTTCGATTCGTCTTCTTTTTTCGCTAAATCTGTCTGTTTTGGCTGGTTGATTTTCGTTGCTGCGATTAACTTTTGCTCTTTTTCTAAGTTTACTATTTGCAGTAAATGCCAGCCATATTCTCCATCAATTTGTTTCAGGCGACAAGTAAATTCTCCTTCAGTTTCCTTTTGCCAATCTTGACGATCTTCTGGATGAATAACTTGTTGCCATTCAATACCATGACTTTGCTCCTCTGTCAAGCCAGTATAATCGAACCAACGCTGATTAAAATATTTTCCAGTGCTATCGGCGTCAATTATCCAGGTTAGTTGGGGGAGATTTTGCACGATTAGGCGATCGCGCTTGAGTTGTTCGACGACGAGATCGGCTTTTTTTTTCGGTAAGGCGATCGCTAGCAAACCAATTGCACCAAACAACCAAGGGACAACTGTTAATTCTTGTAAAGGAGATTTTACCTGAAATAGTATTCCCGCAGCAATCAAAGCCGTAACTAGCCAATAATACCTTTGTGGAATCGGAGTAACTTTCAACATTAAGAGATTGACCGATTTTTAACTACTAACGTCCTCAAATCCGGTAGATTCACCGTCAAATTTCGTCTATATCGGGAAACCAAGTCCCTGACTGCAAATTCCTGGATCGGTGTTTCTTCGTCACTATCCGGATTTCACTTGAGAGCAAATTTCCGTCAATTTTAAGCTAAGGTGTTATTTTTTTACACTCCCCCTAGGGTCGATTTTGGCGATCGATTTACCTATTTTCGGCAAAATGTAAGTACAATTACCATAAAAACAACTTTGTTCTCATTAATTTTTGTAAAAAAATGGCTCTTATCTAGAGGAAACTAGAAAATGTACAACTAGACTAGGATTTTGAACCAACTACTAATGATTATCAATTAAAGTCTTGTCATTTTTCCTGCTGGAGTTTCTTCATTTTCAAGTTATTAAAAGCAAATGTCATCTGACCAAAGAAGGATAAATAGATCGGAAAAGGCAAAATTAATTCAGATTTTGCAATTGCTAGGTAAAATTGCCACTATTACCGTCATTTGTCTTGGCTGTGTGGTAATCCTTGGTTGGACATTCAAAATTGCCATCCTCAAGAGTGTCATTCCGGGGACAGTATCGATGAAATCTAGCACAGCGATCGCGCTAATCTTAAGCGCAATTGCCTTAAACATCTGGCAACAAGTATACCAAAGAAACTCGCCAAATCCTACCCGCAGCTATTGTTTAATTTATAGCTGCTTATTTTTGGTATTAATCATTGCCTTAGTTACCCTAATTCAGTATACTTTTCAACTAAACTTAGGCATCGACCAACTAATTTTCAAAGTCGCACCCGACTCCGTAGATGCCGCAGCCAAAGGCAAAATGGCTCCCAATACAGCAATTAGTTTTTTATTAATCGCCTTAGCCTTACTGCTGTTAATTAAAAGAATTTATCGTCCGGCACATTGTTTTGCCATAATTACTTTTTTAATTGCTTTTGTTGCCTTAACTGGACACGCTTACCATCTTATCTTTTTTTACGGGATTGGTTCGCCAACCGGGATGGCAATTCACACGGCAATTAGCTTTATTTGTTTATCATTAGGAATTTTGTTTACAGTTCCCGAAAAAGGTGTAATGAAACTTTTAATCAGTCAAAATGCTGGGGGCGTTGCTCTCCGCAATCTTTTACCAGTGACAATTCTTTTTCCTACCTTACTAGGATGGTTGTTGCTAATAATTTTTCAAGATCAAATAGCCACAAATTCTTGGATAATTGCGTTATTTAGCGTCGGTAATGTCATAGTTTTCTCCTTAATACTCTGGTTAAATGCCAACAAACTCGATCGTTTAGATTTGCAGCGAGATCGATATTTTCAAGAACTTGTAGAAAGCGAAGATAAATTCCGCGCTATTTTCAACCAGACTTTTCAATTTATCGGACTACTCAAACCAGACGGGACAATTTTAGAAGTAAATCAAACCGCATTAGAATTTAGCGGAGTTGCCAAAAAAGACGTAATTGGTAAACCATTTTGGGAACCTCGTTGGTGGATTCCAGACACAGAAACCGAACAACAATTGCGAAACGCGATCGCTCTTGCCGCTAGAGGTGAATTTATCCGTTATGAAGTGGATGTTCGAAGTAAAGAAAATCAGGTAATCACGATTGATTTTTCCCTCAAACCAATTAGCGACGAAAATGGAGAAGTAATTTTATTAGTTCCCGAAGGAAGAGACATTAGCAAACACAAACAAGCCGAAAAAGCCCTAGCCAACTTCACCAAAGAATTAGAAAATCGAGTTAGAGAAAGAACTACCGAACTTGCAGCCACAAATAAATCTTTACGTCGAGAATTGCGCTTGCGACAACGGGCAGAAACGATCTTGAGAGGACAAAATAAAATTCTCGAAAGAATTGCTTGGGATTTGCCACTCTCAGAAACTTTAGCAGCAATTACTACTTTAATTGAATCTCAAGCCGAACAAGCTTTATGTACAATTCTCCTGCTCGACGAAACAAAAACGATCTTACATTATGCTGCGGCTGAAAGTTTGCCCGCAGACTTTAAAAAATTCATGGCAAATGGTTTAGTAATCGGCGAAAATGTTGGCAGTTGTGGCACCGCAGCTTATCGAGGCGAACCAGTTATCGTTACCGACATTGCTAGCGATCCTCTTTGGCGAGATTATCGAGATTACGCTTTACAATTTGGACTTCATGCTTGTTGGTCGATCCCAATTTGGAACAGTAAAAGTGAAGTTATTGGCACATTTGCAATATACTATCCTACTCCTCGCTCCCCCAGCAAAAACGATTGGGAATTAATCGAATTATCCACTGGATTAGCCGCAGTCGCGATCGAAACTAAGCAAAATCAACAAGCTTTAGCCGCCAGCGAAGAAAGATTTCGTCAGGCGATCGTCAATGCTCCTTTTCCAGTGGTTATTCATGCAGAAAATGGTAAAATACTGCAAATCAATCGAGTTTGGACAGAATTAACCGGATATACTCCAGAAGATCTTCCGACGATCGCCGAATGGACAGAAAAAGCTTATGGGGAACGTCAGGAAATTGTGCGATCGCAAATCGATCGCTTGTACGATTTAAACGAACGCATCGACGAAGGTGAATTTACGATTACTACGGCTAGCGGCGACAAGCGGATTTGGGATTTTAGTTCTGCTCCTTTAGGCATTCTCCCTAACAACGGGCGTATGGTAATTTCAATGGCAATGGATATAACTCAGCGCAAACAGGCACAATTAGCTTTAGCTCAAAGTGAAGCAAGTTTGCGTCGCTTAGTAGAAGCTAATATTATTGGCGTTTTCTTCGCTAACTTAAGTGGGACGATTTTTGATGCGAATGATGCTTTTCTCAATCTAATTGGTTATACTCGCGAAGATTTAGCCGCAGGAGAACTTTCTTGGATTAAATTAACTCCCCCAGAATACAGCAGCCAAGATCGAGAACAAAATCAAAAACTGGCAGAGACAGGAGTTTCCGATACTATCGAAAAAGAATACATTCGTAAAGATGGTAGTCGGGTTCCGGTTTTAGTTGGGGTTGCCGCGATCGCCGCCGAAGAGGAAAATTATGGTGTTTGTTTTGTCGTCGATCTTAGCGATCGCGTGCGAGCAGAACAAGCTTTGCAACTTCGCCTCAAACAACAAGCCGCCGTTGGCGATCTCAGTCAATTAGCACTTTTAGGGATGGATCTTGATGTAGTTTTTGCTTGCGCTACTGACCTGGTCGCGAAAAATCTCCATGTAGAGTATTGTAAGGTTTTGCAGCTATTACCCGATGGTAACTCTTTACTGCTGCGCTCTGGAGTCGGTTGGCAACCGGGACTTGTCGGTCAAGCTACTGTGGGTACTGACCTCGATTCCCAAGCGGGTTATACTTTACTTTCCCACGAACCAGTCGTGGTGGAAGATTTACGCACCGAAACTCGTTTTAGCGGTCCGCCACTACTCAGAGAACATCGAGTTATTAGCGGCATGAGTGTAATTATTTCCGGAAAAAACCGTCCTTTTGGCATCCTCGGCGCTCATACCACTTCTCATCGCCAGTTTAGCCACGAGGACATTAATTTTCTTCAGCTTATAGCTAATGTCCTCGCGACCGCAATTGAACGCCACCAAGCAGAAACCGAAATTCAGCAACTTAATGCCTCTCTCGAAGCACGAGTACAACAACGTACTCAACAACTCGAAGAACTTAATCAAGAATTAGCAGCTTTTGCTTATTCTGTCTCTCACGATCTTCGCGCTCCTCTGCGAGCAATGCAAGGATTTTCGATCGCTTTACTGGAAGATTATGGCGATCGACTTGATGAACTTGGTCAAAATTATGCCCATCGCATTGTTAATGCCGCAGCCCGGATGGATAATTTGATCCAAGACTTACTCGCTTACAGTCGTTTGGGTCGTACCGATATTAAATTACAACGAGTTAATCTCCAAGTCGCGATCGCTCAGGTATTATCTGAACTGGAAAGCGAATTGCAAGCTCAACAAGCTCAAGTAAAAGTCGAACAACCCCTCGGATTCGTCATTGCTAATAGTCGGATTCTCCAGCAAATTTTGCTGAATTTATTAACTAATGCCCTTAAATTTGTTCCTCCTGAAGTCCCACCTCAAGTACGAATCCGTACAGAAGAAAAAAACGATCGCCTCTATCTTTGGGTAGAAGATAATGGTATCGGTATCGCTCCCGAACACCAAGAAAGGATTTTTCGCGTTTTCGAGCGTTTGCATGGAGTCGAAACTTATCCAGGTACGGGAATCGGCTTGGCGATCGTGCGCAAAGGTATTGAACGTTTAGGTGGTAGTTGTGGAGTAAAATCAATTCTAGGTCAAGGAAGTCGTTTTTGGCTTTCTTTGCCAAAAAGTGAAAAAAATCAGCAATAGTTTCCGTTATTTGGGGAAAAATGTTAACTTAATAGAGAAAATTCTCACCAATCTTAAGAAATGGTCAAAATTTAGCTTAATAAATAAAAAAGTAAATGAAACCAACAAATAAATATCCTATTTTATTAGTAGAAGATGATTCCAATGATGTTCTCTTGATTCAAAGAGCTTGCCGTCGTGCAACAATTGCTAATCCGGTGATTGTGGTAGAAGATGGAGATGAAGCTGTAAGTTATCTTAGTGGTGAAGGAAAATATGCTGACCGAGAAACTTATCCTTTGCCTGTAATTATGTTATTAGATTTGAAATTACCTCGGCGATCGGGTTTGGAAGTATTAACTTGGTTGAGAAATCAGCCAAGAGTCAAACGTTTGCCGGTAGTAGTTTTAACTTCTTCTCGCGAAAATCAAGATGTTGACCGAGCTTACGATATTGGCGTAAATTCTTATTTAATTAAACCAGTGGCTTTTGAGGATTTAATGGAATTAATCGCAAATCTCAATATTTATTGGTTATTACTTAACGAGCATCCTTCTCTAGAAACAGCTTAAATTTAAGGGAATTAACCTGTGTTGCGAATTTTGCTCGTAGACGACAACCCTGACGATCGCTTGTTATGTGTCCGTGAATTAAAACGGGAATTTGCTCAGTTGGAGATCGAGCAAATTATCGATCCCCAAGGTCTAGAAGCGGCAATAACCGCAGATAAATATGATTTAGTAGTTACTGACTATCAACTTCGTTGGAGTAATGGGTTAAAAGTTTTGCAAGCGGTGAAAAAGCGCGATCGCTTTCGTCCTGTGGTAATGTTTACCAATACTGGAACTCAAGAAATTGCCGTGGAAGCGATGAAAGCAGGACTTGATGATTATGTGGTTAAGTCACCAAAGCATTTTGTCCGTTTACCCGTGACGGTGCGTTCGGTTTGGCGAAGTTCTCAATTGAAGCGAAGAACTGCTGAATTGGAGTTGCGTTTTCAATCTTTGTTGAATAATCTCGATGTTGGGGTATTTCGCACTAATTTAGCTGGTGAGTTGTTGGAAGCTAATGCGGCTTTTTTGCAAATTATCGGCGTTGATTCTTTGTCTGAAGCGCAACAGTTGGATTTATCCCAGTTATATCGAACGGAAATAGCTAGTAAACAGCAGCGAGAATTAGAGTTACAGCAGCCAGAGGGGAAGAAGATTTGGTTGAGGGTAAAACAAATTAAGATCGAAATTGATGGTAAAAGTTTTCTTGATGGTATCGTCGAAGATATTAGCGATCGCCGACAAGCAGAACTAGCCATTCGCGAACTTAACCAAACTCTCGAACAACGCGTAAGCGATCGCACTAACAAACTCAAAGAAGTTAACGAAGAATTACAAGCTTTTGCTTATTCAGTTTCTCACGATCTCCAAGAACCTTTGCGAGCAATTCAAGGATTTTCCAGCATCTTTTTACAAGATTACGCTCAACAACTAGATTCTGAAGGTCAAAATTATGCTCGTCGTTTGCGTAACGCTGCCCAACGTCTCACTGAAATGGTGCAAGACCTTCTCGACTATACTCGCATAACTCGTAACAAATTTCCAGTTGAACCTGTAGATTTGTCCTCAGTGGTTGAGCAAGTGTTAAACAATCTTGAAGTTTCGCTGCAAGAACGAAAAGCAGAAATTATCGTCGAGTCACCTTTACCCGTCGTACTCGCTAATGAGGCAATTTTGATTCAAGTTCTCGCCAATATCTTGACAAATGCCATAAAATTTGTTAACAAAAACAATTTGCCAAAAGTTAGAATCCGTACAGACACCAGAGGCGAAATGGTGAGAATTTGGGTAGAAGACAATGGCATTGGGATTGAAGCGGACAAACAACAGCAAATTTTTCGCGTTTTTGAGCGATTACACGGAGTGGAGAGCTATCCAGGAACCGGAATCGGTTTGGCGATCGCTCGTAAAGGAATCGAACGACTTGGCGGAAAAATAGGTGTAGAATCAAGAGTGAATCAAGGCAGTAAGTTTTGGCTAGAATTAACAAAAATAGAAAATTGTGCATAAGTTTGACCTCAAGGTTTATTGCCTAAATTTGGCACAATCAATAGTTAACTCTGAGAAAATAGAGACAATAGCCAAATGTTACGCATTCTCGTAATTGACGATAGTTCCGACGACCGTATCTTGATTATCCGCGAACTCAAACGTGAGTTTAGCGAAGTAGAATTTGAGCAAATAATTGACCGCCAAGAATTCGTTTGCGTACTTGCTACAGGTGATTTTGATTTAGTAGTTACAGACTATCAATTACGCTGGAGTAATGGCATAAAAATTCTTGAAGAAATCAAAAATAACTACCCCAACTGTCCGGTAGTAATGTTTACCAATAGCGGGAATGAAGAAATCGCAGTAACGGCGATGAAAGCAGGTTTAGATGACTATGTAACTAAATCTCCTAAACATTATTTGCGTCTTGCTAAAGCAGTTAGTTCGGTTTGGCAACGTACCCAAGCCCAGCGACAAGTTTCCCTTTTACAAACAGAACTAGATTCGTTGCTGAATGACTTAAGCGTCGGTGTATTTCGCACTACTTTAGATGGGAAAATTGTTTCGGGAAATGCCGCATTTTTGCGTTTATTAGGCGTTAAGGAACTTGACGAAGCACAAAAATTACTTGCAACTCAACCAAAGGAATTACAGAAGTTCTTCTTTCTCGAAAAAGAAGCAAATCGCCAATTAGCGATCGATAATGTTAGAGAAAATCAAGAAATTAAATTGCTTCGCGCGGACAAACAAGAAATTTGGGTAGATTTAAGTCATCAAGTTCGCACCTACAACGGAGAAAGAGTTATCGACGGACTGATGGAAGATATTAGCACGCGCAAACAAATCGAAGCCGAACGCCTGCGGTTACTCGAAAGCGAACAGAAAGCTAGAACAGAAGCCGAAAAACTCAATCGACTCAAAGATGAATTTTTGGCAAATTTATCTCACGAGTTGCGAACGCCAATGAATAGTATTCTTGGTTGGTCGCAGCTTTTGCGATCTGGTAATGTGAGTCGAGAAAAAATGACTCGTGCCTTACAAGTTATCGAACGCAATGCCAAAACACAAGTGCAACTAATTGAAGATTTATTGGATGTTTCGCGGATTATTCGCGGCAAAATGCAGCTATCTGTGCAACCAATAAATTTATCTGAGACGGTGGAAACAGCTTTAGATACGGTGCGTCCAGCCGCAGAAGCTAAACAAATTAGCTTAGAAATAGAATCTCAGCCAGAACTAGCAGTTGTCAATGGAGACAGCGATCGCCTCCAACAAGTTTTCTGGAATTTGCTAGTCAACGCAATTAAATATACACCTTGTCAAGGTTCAATCAGGGTCAAAATCCACAGCAATAACAACCAAGTGCAAGTTCAAGTCACGGATACTGGTAAAGGTATCTCCCCAGAATTTTTACCTTATGTCTTCGATCGCTTTCGTCAAGTAGATAGTAGCAGTACCCGCCTTCACAGTGGACTCGGACTGGGATTAGCGATCGTTCGTCATCTCGTCGAATTACACGGTGGAACAGCTTTCGCCGACAGCAAAGGTGAAGGACAGGGAGCAACTTTTACGATCGAACTGCCACTTCTGTGCGAAAATCAGCCCGCTCAATCAAAGCAAAAACAACTTGACTGCGGAGGAACTTTTTAACTCCAGCGATCGCCTGTGAAAATACTAACTAACTGATGTATTTTTTTTCCCTTTAACCAAACTGCCATTTTCTTCAGTTGTCATTGCTTCTTGCACTGTAAAAATTGCCTTTTCACTTAAATCTCCTTTGATTACTCCCAAAATCGAACTTAAATCTCCTGCTGAATTGCGAATTGATTCTAGTTCCGCAAATCCCGAAACAATACTAATAATTAATTGATGATTTTTTTTATCCTTAGCTGCTTCTCTTTGTTCCCCAGTTAAAGAGTGCTTATCTAACACAGCTTCAATTACCGGAATTAAAGTTTCTGCTTCTTCTCTTAACTCCTCTAACTCCGCCGTTTTCATCAGCAGATTTACCAAAGCTTGAGCATCTTGTTCTAAAGGAGTAGCTGGTGTTGATTTTCTTCTCGGCATTTTATCAATCCTGACAATATTATTTTTACTAAAGCCATTGGGAAAGTATTCTGGTGGTAGTACCCCTTCTTCCCAAAGACGAAACACTGCTTCTAACACTTCCTTTTCTTTTTGACTGCTCTGAACAACTATAAATCCTTGTCGTTCAGACAAAGGTTTTTCTAAATCATTAATCAGTAAATAGTCAATAATCTTACCTCACAATCAAATAATAATTAGTTAGCTGAAATACATAAATCTTTGCTACCCATCATTCTAAAATTTGTAGCATTTTCTCGTTCATTTCATCTTACTATCTATTATAAATTATCTGCTCACTTTCAATTAATTCTAATTGTTAAATTAATTTAAACTAAAACACTTTGTAACCTTAATAGACAAAGTTAATCAACAAACCTCTCCCCCAGCCCCTCTCCTGCAAAGAGAGGGGAGAATTTTTCTAACTATAGTCTAAAAAAATTTATTAATTACTCCCCCTTCCCTGGTAGGGAAGGGGGTAGGGGGGTTAGGTTAGATAACTTTTCTAATTTTCCTCAGCTTTCAACTAATTGCCAAGCCAACTTAGCCGCCCCAACCATACCAGCATTATTACCTAATTCTGCCTTTAATAACTGCAAACCAACACGAGAAATAGCTAACACGCGGCGCTCAATTTCTTGTAAAGTTGTCGGCAAGAAAAATTCTGCACTCGCGCTGACACCACCACCAATAATAACTGCTTCTGGAGTTAAAACATAAATCAAACTAGCTAAACCAACGCCCAAAATTTTGCCATAACTTTGCCAAAATTCTAAAGCTTCTAAATCTCCAGCTTGCGCCAACTTGCCTAATTCTAAAGGTTCTTTACCCGTAGCACGACGAATCGCAGCAATGGAAAGATACTGTTCTAAAGAACCATTATTTCCACTATTACAAACAGGTCCTTCAGGATTTAACGTAATTAAACCTAGTTCTCCAGCTCCACCTTGAGGGCCTGTATATAGTTTACCATCAAGAATAATTGCTCCGCCTACTCCTGTCCCCAAAGTTAACAGAATTAAATGATTAAACTCTTTTCCTGCACCTAACCAAGCTTCGCCCAAACCAGCACAATTAGCATCATTAGCAATAATCGTTGGTAATCCAGTTTTTGAGGTTAACAAATCAGCCAAAGGAACATCTTGCCAATCTGCTAAATTAATTGCAACCCGAACAATTTTACCAGTCACATCCGTAGGTCCAGGAGTACCAATACCAAGAGCAACAATTTTGTGATTTTTCTTGACTTTATTAACAACTTGTGAAATAGATTCAACAACTAATCCTGGAGATGAAGGTTGAGGTGTAGAAATTTGCCAAGACTCTAAACAGGTTCCATCTCGAAGAAAACGCCCTATTTTAATTGCCGTCCCGCCCAAATCGATCCCCATAACTTGAGGTTTATCTTGATTCATAATTGATTATTTACTGTTGCGAACGCTCTAGAAAATTAATCTTGAAATTGCTACTTACGAGGATTAAAAATTTCGCTCAAACCTTCTCCTAACAAAGATAAACCTGTCACCATCAAAGCCATTGCTAAACCAGGAAACAAAGCAGTCCACCAAATTCCCGTCGGTAAAGCATCGAGTGCTAATCTGAGATCGTAACCCCATTCAGGTACTTCTTCAGGTAATCCTAAGCCGAGAAAACCCAAACCACCTAAGATTAAAATAGCATCAGCAGCATTCAGCGTGAATAAAACAGGTACGCTTTGAATTACATTTAAAAATAAATAACGAGAAAGGACTCTTCTTGGTGTCGCTCCCATTGCTTTTGCTGCTTCGATAAAAAGTTCAGTTTTGACACTGGTAGTGTGATTGCGGACAACACGATAATATTGAGGAACGTAAGAAATTGAAAGTGCGATCGCCGCATTCAAGATTCCCCTTCCTACCACAAAAGCTAAGGTTACTGAAAGTAGCAATCCAGGCAAAGTATAAACTGTATCCATCAGAAACAGCAAAATGCGATCGGCAACACCACCCAAATAGCCACTTACCAAGCCCAAAGGTACACCAATTAATAAAGACAGGGTAGTAGCCAAAATAACTACTTTCAAAGCAGCTTGCGTACCATACAAAGTACGAGCAAAAACATCGTATCCTTGTCGAGTAGTACCAAACCAATGTGAGAAACTCGGTGCTTCGTGAATTGGGTTAATTAAAGATGCCGTCGGATCTTGAATTAATCCCAAATTTTGCAACAAAGGCGCAAAAATAGCAATGAGAATGAAACAAACTGTAATAACCAATCCCACCCACATCAAAGTCATCGAGAGACTCGAACGCAGCGAAGAACGTAAAAAAGGCGGTAAAGTAAACTTACTCGTAGTCATTTCTTAAATTAGCTAAGATAGATTACCTATTTATTATTGAGGATCTCGACTTTTTTGGCTATTGAATTAAGTCATCATGTAAGTTTACATTAGATTTAGTAGTCAAATATTTACGGAAATATGTTTCTGATGGTTTAACCAAAAAGAATGTCTGATTCAGTCCCATTTTCTCTAAATCCTCCTAATTTAATTTAGTAGACAAAAATCAACCTTCTTCTTTGTATTTTTGCAGTAGTTGCGGTATATAATCGTAACCATCGATACCGATATGTTTAATAATTTCTCTGCGCGAAAGTTGCAAAGCTTCTTTAAATTTTTCCGGCGCTTGTCCTTGCAAAATTATTAATAATCCGGCTGGTTGTCGCCATTCATCGGCATTAATTTGCGCTAACAAATACATTCCTAAACAACCACAAGTTACAGTTTCTTTCAAACTATTGACTTGTTTATATCCTTCTGCTAAGTAAGCGTAATTAAGTCCTTGTAAATACAAATCGCCCGAAAATTTAGCTGCTTCTAAACCTTTACTTAAAGATTCGATTGCAGCCGAAGGTTGTGCTAAAAATAATTGCGCGATTCCGAGACTACTATAACATAAAGCTTTACTTTGTCCGTCATTTAATCTGATGGCTGCTTGTAAACCTTGTTCTAAATAATTAATCGCGGCTTCGTAAACTTCGGTTTCGGGACGTTCATTTTGAATTGCTTTTAATACTTCACTATAACCTAAATTTGCCAGCGCATTTGCTTGTCCGAGACTATCTCCATACTGACGGCTAAACATTAAAGCCCGTTGACTAGAATTAACCGCTTCATTATAATTTTTTTCGGCGATAAAAGTGCGGCTGAGATGATTAAGATTAGCAATTTCGCAGACGCGATCGCCAGCAGATCCCGCAATTAGCAAAGCTTCTTGGTGAAAGGTTTTTGCTTGGTTTAACCTACCTTGGGCTTTTTGCGAATAACCTAATAAAGTTAAAATTCTCGCCTTTTCTTGCGTACCTTCTACTTCTCGCAAAGGTTCGTCTAAATAATTCAATGCTTCTCGCAAATTTTCGCCACCGAAAAAGGCAAAAACGCCACCATATAAAGGAAAATATTCCCGTTGGGTAAACGTTCGCAAAATTTGCAGCATGATTTGAAAGCAACCTTGAGCATAAGTGTTAGCTGTAGGGGAATTTAAGCCATTAGCTAATTGCGACCAAATGACGGCAAAAGTAAGAAATGTAGAAATGGATAAATTCGCCCCTAATTCACTGTTATAAATCCGTTGGTCGAAAAATTGTACCAAACCGCGTTGCAAACATTGTAAAACTACGGTTAATTCTACCCAAGCAGCAGTTTCAACCGCAGTTTGTTTGCTTGCAAATTCAATTAAAGATTCTCGTTGGGCTAAAGTTTGAAATAATTGCTGAATCAAAGGACTATTAATTAATTTTCCCCAAAAACCCCAAGGTCCGCTATCTTGGGAAGTACCGCTAAAACCTAAAGCAGTTCCTCTTGGTTCGTACATCCAGCTTACAAGATTAGCTGCCAGTTTGTCCCAAGATTTTAAACCACGATTAATACCATCAGCTAAATGTTGTAAATCTTTGTCCGATTGCTGTTGTAAAGCTTGTGCTAATTGTTCTAATTGAGTTAAAGTTAAAGGGTCGCTACGATTAGGGTCAATTACTCGTAAGAAAGCGAGGAAACGACGATCGCGTTCAGTCTGAGTAATTTCTTCTACCGCAGTAGCGATCGCTAAATTAACTTGATTTTCTTCTAACCAGCGTTCCCATTGCTTTTGAATCGTTTCTAATGCTCTGAGAATCCGGGTTGCTTTTATTTTAGTCTCTAATTGCGCTTTAGTGGCGGTTATCCGTTCTAATAAACAACGTTCAAAAATTTCCCCAGTACCGCTAGTAATATTTTGCACCAGCATTCGATAAACTTGCTCCTGAGAACGAATCTTCCCTTGGAGAGTAGTATCGACGATATCATCGATTAATTGTAAGTAGCGATCGCGCACAGAAGTAGAATCAGACATAGATGTTCACATAAACCACGCTTGTAGTGTCAGTTTAGCGAAAAAGGAGAAAATTACGATGATTGCGAATCGAGAATTTCCCGCGATGACTCCCCAAAAGTATTTAGAATGGGAACCTACTCAGGAAATGCGTTACGAATATTTTAACGGGGAAGTTGTCCTGATGACAGGGGGAACCAAACCACATAACAGAATAGCATTAAATTTGGCGATCGCGCTAGATAATCAGCTTCGCGGAGGAAACTGCGAAGTTTACATTACTGACATTAAAGTTGTTATTCCAACCAGGGGTAATTATTTTTATCCTGATGTTGTCGTCACTTGCGATCTCAGAGATCGAAATAACAATCAATTGATTAATTATCCTACTTTAATTATCGAAGTTCTCTCACCTTCTACCGAAGTTTTTGACCGTAGTGAAAAATTTGCTCAATATCGTACCATAGAAACTTTGCAAGAATACGTTTTAATTCATTCTCAACGAATTTCTGTGGAAGTTTTCCGACGGAACGAACAAAATTTATGGGTACTTCATCCTTATGAATCTGGAGATACTGTTAATTTAGCGAGTGTCGGTTTATCTCTACCAATCGCAGAAATTTATCGACAAGTAGATTTAGATTTCTCTGAATTGTCTAGCGAAAATTAAAAAAATCATTTATTTGACTAACTTTTCCCTCTCATTTTGCTAAACTATAGACATCCTCACTCGCCAATTTATTATGCTAGAAACTTCCTTTATCGCACCGGAAATAGAATTACCGCCAACTGCGGCAGAACTTCCTTCTGAAGATAATATTCCCATGGAAACACAACGCCATAAAATGCAAATGGACTTGCTAATCGATACCACAGAAATTTGGTTAGCCCCCAGGTCTGATGGCTACACCAGTGGGAATATGTTTGTTTATTTTAGTTTAGAACAAGTACGCAACCGAGACTTTCGCGGTCCAGATTTTTTTGTAGTTTTAGGTGTCCCCAGACGCGAACGTTTAAGTTGGGTAGTTTGGGAAGAAGGAAAAGCGCCTGATGTAGTCATTGAGCTACTTTCAGAAAGTACCGCACCTTTTGATAAAGATAGGAAAAAGCTGATTTATCAAAATCAATTGCGCGTACCGGAATATTATTGGTTTGACCCTTTTAATCCTGATGATTGGGCTGGTTTTCATCTCCAAAATGGAGTTTATCAGCCTATTTTGCCGAACGAACGCGGACAATTAATTAGTCCGACTTTGGGGTTAGCTTTAATTTGTTGGAATGGGAATTACCGAGGAGTTGAAACTACTTGGTTACGATGGGCAAATTTAGCAGGAGAATTGATTCCTACTTTAGCAGAACAAGAACGATTACGCGCAGATCGTATTCAAGAACAAGCAAATAATGCTGAACAACGCGCAGATCGTGCTGAGTCTCAATTACAGCAGGTAGCACGCAATTTATTGCAGCAAGGAATGAGTCTAAATCAAGTAGCTCAAATGACGGGTTTGTCTGAGTCTCAAATTGAACAATTGAACAGTTAAGTTATTTCAAAGACACTTAATTATTCGTTGAGGAGGCAAAATGGTCAAATGGTTTAAACTTTGAAAATTTTACCATTTTGCTTGCTCTTTGTTCAAGTTAGGTAATGAAATTTAATGTTTCTGTGAATGTTACTAAAGATGATTTATGGAAGAATTATTAGCATTAAAAGATTTACTACTTCAAGGCGATATTACTAACGCTTTAGCTATTGTTGAAGAACTTGAAGAAATGAGCCGAGATGACAAAATAAATAATATCCGGAGTTATGGAAAGATTCTCTTGCTACATTTAATTAAGCAGCAAGTCGAAGAGAGAACAACTCGATCTTGGGATATCTCAATTCGCAATTCTGTTATTGAAATCCAAGAGAAAAATAAGCGTCGCCAAGCTAAAGGTTATTATCTCAAACCAGAGGAGTTACGCGAAGCTTTGGAGTCAGCTTATTTACAAGCGCTTAATGCAGCTTCTTTAGAGGTTGCAGAAGGACTTTATGAAGTAGATGAATTGGCAAATTTAGTTAATCGAAAAGCAATTATCGATTCTGCAATGACTTTAATCTCTGAGACACAGTAGCCAGATCCGCAGAGCCTATACTACAATATAATACATTATTCTTCAGCCACTAGAGGAAACAGCCGTGGCAGATATCCGTAACCTGATTAACGAACTTGCAGCCGCAGAAAACCAATTACAATCTACCGAATTTCTTGCGCCTTGTGTAGGTGGGGGAAAAGTACGCACTTCGGTAGCGAAAATGATTTATACATTTGTACCAAAGCCAAAAAATTTTGAGGGTTGGGGTATTTTTCAGCCTGTGAATGAGAAGGTTGCGAAAGTGGTAGATGAAGCAAGTTTGCCACAAATCGTCGGGTATCTCAACTTATTTCCGCAGTTGCGTTTGCGCTTAGTTTATCCTTTGCAGGGACAAACTTGGTTAGGTTATCCGGTGAATGAGTCGGATATGCAGCAACGTTTTGGTGTGGTGAAACCCGTTCCCGTGTATTTAGTGACCGAAGGGGCGCAATTTGAGCCAATTATTGCCCGTTTTGACGGTCAAGCTTGCTGGTTCGAGGAAATTGACCGTCGCGCGTCACCTCAGCCAGCAGAACAAATGAGGGAACTGTTGCGTCAGGAGAATTTTGCGGAGAATTTGCGTTTTGTAGGGATGACTCCGGAAATGCTGACTGTTTACGATCTGGTTTTGCGACGCAGATATGCGGAAATCAGAAGTCAGCATCGCAGTCAAGCGAGAGGTGAAGCTGTGGAGATGGAAGCTTCTGAAAATTTGGGAAAACGACAAAAAAAGCGCCAGAAAAAGCGTAAAGGGGAAAAGTATCGAGAAAGACAGAATGAGGAAAACAAGATTCGCAAAGCGTTGCGTCAAGGTGGGGGTGAGTTGGATATTTATCGCGATCGCGGCGACTATTGGCAAATAGAATGGCTTACTGCGAATGGGGAACGTCATGTTTCAGCGATCGCCAAAAACGATCTTACCGTAATTAGTTCCGGTATTTGTCTGAGTGGACGCGATCGCGATTTCGATCTTCAGTCTCTCGTCGGTGTCATCGAAAAACGTTATGAGTGGTGATTGGGGACTGGGGACTGGGGACTGGGGATTGGGGATTGGTAATTGGGAGATTCTTACTATTAACTGATAAATAAACAATGTCTATATTCTTTCACGAACAACTGTATCGCACGCCAGAATTAATGTCCAAGCTGGAAAATTTCCCCGTGACGATTTGCGGTGCGGGTGCTTTGGGTGCTAATCTGACGGAAAATTTAGCGCGTACTGGCTTTGGTAAACTGAAAGTTATCGATCGCGATCGCATTGAAGAACGCAATCTTTCGACTCAGCCTTACTACAAATCTGATGTTGGCGCATATAAGGCGAAAATCTTGACAAATAGCCTTTATCGTGCATTAAATGTAGCGATCGATGGTCAAGCGAAAGAACTAACTTCCGATAACGTTGACCAACTACTCAAAAATAGCACATTAGTCGTCGATACCTTTGATAATAGCGTAGCACGTAAAACAGTCAAAGATTACTGCGAAAACGCGCAAATTCCTGGTCTTCACGTCGGTTTAGCTAGCGACTACGCAGAAATAATCTGGAATGACAATTATCGCGTTCCCTCTCCAGTAAACGACGATGTATGTGACTATCCCTTAGCAAGAAATTTAGTTATGTTAGCAGTTGCGATCGCGTCCGAAGTAATTATTAACTTTATCGCCACTGGAGAAAAGAATTCCTATACTTTTACACTAGGAGATTTCGCCGTCAAACCTGTAAATTTATAAATTCTGTGGTGATTTTTTTCGACCTGTGTTAATATACCAACAACCCGTAGCCAAATCGTCGGAGCTTACAAACTACTTTTGTCCAAAGTATAAAAAATAGCTCTACAAACTTCTACGGGTTTTAACTTTTCAGAAATTATTTTGTGAGGAAAGTTCAATGAAAAGAGACGTACTAACAATTTTAGGTTGTTCAAGTTCTCTAGCCTTAATGCTAGCAGCAAATCCAGCCCAAGCCAACCAAGCAGTCTCTCCAGAAACTAACCAAACAAATAACGCTTCTTTCGGACAAAGAGAATTAGTATTTACCGCACCCGATTACGATCTAGCCTTAGATAACAGTAATTGTACTTGCGTTAATTCTGCTGCTTTCGAGGGAGAAAATACCGATTTTACTACTAAATTAGGCATTAATCAAACTGTATTGAATCGGATTAAATTAAAATGTGACTGTAATGCTTGTCGCAACCTGGTTAGTGAGTTAGCCGAATCAACAATTTAAGTTAAACTATTCATCTGTTAGTGTTTTAGCCCTAGAAAAAAAGGGCTAGATCCTCACGAAAAGCTTCCTTCAAGGGTTCGTAGTTAGAATTTTAGTGCGGGAATGAAGGAAATTTTTTAGTAATTAATTGCTACCTTCTTGTAGGGGAATTGTTACCACAAACTCCGTTCCTTTCCCAGGTGTTGAAAAACAATCAATTTTCCCTTGATGTTTATTAACCACAATTTGGTAACAAATAGACAAACCTAAACCGGTTCCCTTACCAACAGGTTTAGTAGTAAAAAATGGGTCGAAAATCTGTTTTTTAATTTCTTGAGAAATTCCCGAACCATTATCTTTAATTCTAATAACTGCTGCCGATTTAGAGTTCTTTTTGCTAACTTCGGTACAAATTTCAATCATAGGAGCAGAAATTTCCGAATCTTCCAACGCATCGATAGCATTACTGAGAAGATTGATAAACACTTGATTTAACTGTCCCGGATAGCATTCTACCTCCGGAATATTACCGTAATTTTTAATAACTTTAATCTCGCCACTTTTCCCATGCAAACGATGGTGTAAAATCATTAAAGTATTTTCCAAACCTTCGTGAAGATCGGCAGGTTTGCGTTCAGCTTCATCGAGTCGAGAAAAGTTACGCAAAGAGATAACAATAGAATTAATGCGATCTGTGCCAACTTTCATTGATTGGAGTAATTTGACGAAATCCTCAGTCAGAAAATCAAGGTCAGTTTCTTCAATTTTGTCTTGAATTTCCACTTTGGGTTGGGGATAACATTGTTGATAAAGTTGCAGTAAATCTAATAAATCGTGAGCGTATTCAGTAGCGTGAGCAATATTACCACGAATAAAAGAAACTGGGTTATTAATTTCATGAGCAATCCCAGCTACAAGTTGCCCTAAACTGGACATTTTTTCGCTTTGAATAAGTTGTGTTTGAGTTTGTTTAAGTTCTTTGAGAGCCTTTTTAAGTCGCGTTGCTTGCTCTTTAAGTTGTGCTTCAGAAGTACGCAAAGCAGCTTCAGCGATCGCCCGTTCTTTTAATTCAGTTTCGACTTGCTCAAAAAGTGCTGCTTGTTGAATCGCGATCGCTAACTGCACGCTCAATTGTCTCAACAATTCGATCTCCCCATCTTGCCAACGACGGGGTTTTGAGCAATGATGAACAACTATTAACCCCCAAAGCTTTTCTCCTTGCAAAACTGGTACAATTAAATTAGCTTTAACTTCAAACTGCGCCAACAAGTTAAGATGACATTCAGTTAAACCTGCATCATAAATATTTTCAATCGCGCGAATGCGACCTTTGCGATACAGAGGAGCGTGGGTAACTTGGAAACAGCGATCTTCCACATTACTACCCAAAGCTGGCGTCCAACCCGCACCTACCGACTCCACAACTACAGCCCCACTCCAGTCAGGATTAAAACGATAGAGAATCACGCGATCGCTTTGCAGCAATTGTCGCACTTCTCGAACCGCAGTCTTGAGAACATCATCTAATTTCAAAGACTGGCGAATCCGTTGAGCAACTTCTCCGACCAACTTTTCTCGCTCTACTAAAGACCGTAAAGCAGTTTCAGTTTCTTTTTGTTGGGTAATGTCTTGCGTCATCACCATTCCCGCCACAATTTTGTCATCATCATCGATAACTGGCACAATCTGAACTGATAAGACACGAGAGCGATATTCGTACTCCCAAACAGTGGTTTTTCCTTGTAGTGCAGCTTGATAGACAGAAGCAAAAGTTTGGTATTCGTGAGGTGAGGATGTTTCCTCAAGAGTTTTACCTTCTAAAAACTCTTTCGAGAGTCCAATATCCTCCATACCTTTGCCTTCTGCAAGCAAATAGCGCAATTGAGAGTCAAAAATCAAGACAAAACCGTTAGGGATATTTTGAGCTAGAGTACGGTAAAGCTTTTCATTGCGGCGAAGTTCCGCTTGGGCAAGGTAGCGATCGCTGATATCTCTAACAAAAGCACAATTATATTCTCGATTGTGAAATTCTAAATAATTAACTGTAACTTCTACAGGAATTAACCGACCATCTTTAGCTCGATGCTCAGTTTCAACTGTAAACGAACCGTGCTGCTTAATTTTCTGCCAATGTTGACTCCAAACTTTAGGGGGAAACTGCAAATCGATCTCGGAAATACTCATCCTTTGCAATTCCCCTTGAGAATAACCCAACAAGCGACAAGCTGCCTCGTTAACATACAACAATCTTCCCTCTGGAGCGATAAAAAAAGCAGCATCTGCCGCACGAGCAAGGGAAAATTCCATTAAGCGTCGAGTTTCTTCTTCCTGCTTCCGCTTGGTAATATCCGTTTGTACGCCCACAAAATGAGTCAAATTGCCTTGCTCGTCACGTACTGGTGAAATTTTTAACTCATTCCAAAATGGCGTACCATCCTTTTTATAGTTCTTGATAACTACTTGACATTCCCCTCCAACTTTTAGCGCCGCTCGAATTTGCTCAATTGCTATAGGATCGGTATCGCTTCCTTGTAAAAACTTGCAGTTTCGCCCAATAACTTCTGCGCGAGAATAACCTGTAATTTCCTCAAAAGCTTGATTGCAGTAGACAATTGGACGATGAGCTTGGCGAGCATCAGCGATCGCCACACCGCAGCTAGTTGCTGCTAAAGCACTGCGATACAAATGTAAACTTTCTCGATTCAGCAATTCTTTGACGCTTGTGTCAGAAGCAGTAAACTTGACCATTTGGTTGACCATTGTGATTTCACCAAGCAAAGGTTAAGGGAAGTCTTGAGTGTAATTTCCACAGAGCTAGAGCTTTTACTAGCCTATATTTTTTCCTAATTTGTTGACTATATCTTAGGGAATAGGTGGAGAAGAGTTAATGTTAGTTTTTCTCCTGCTTCCCTCAGTAGATCTACGGCAAGATTTTTCGTTTTTTTCCCATCATCAATCCAGCAAAGTGTTTGAGTTAAAGAATTTAAACAGCTTGACAATTTGATTTTTCTTAAAATAGGAGAATATTTTCAGCTTGCTTTCTCCGCCAAGCTAACTTTCTTCCTTTCCTCAACTAGTTATTAAAATTATATTAAAAATATTAGAAAAGTGTAAATAGATACAGATTTGCTTGACCAGAGAAGAGGCGCTCCGGAAAAAATTTTGCTAAAAATGAGCAAGCAGCCCAAAAACTAGTTTCATTTCATTGGGATTGTGGAGATTGCGACCTATTAGTTCGGTTATACTGCCATAAGAATAATAACTTATACCGCTACCATCGTAACAACACCTTATGTAAATGAGTAAGCTGGATCTGGGGGTCGATGTAGCGTGAAAAAGTGGTTACTACAAACTATAAGTGAAATTTTAGACCGAAGTACGCCGCACGAGCGCAGCTACGAGTCGGAGAAAACAAGCAAGAAAATAACGATCGTCAGCGATCGCCATCATAATGGAAATGGACGAAGAGCAACAGCGCAACTGCAAGCCGATCGAGAATGGAGTAGCGCGAGATCCGCATTAGAAAAATTACTCTTACAAGTTATTAATAGCGATTGTAACACTTCACCAGAGTGTCAGGGATTAGTTTTATCCGGACCTGCACCCATACTAAGCACCGAAAAAATTCTTTCCCAAGTGCATCGAGGAGTTTTTGCTCCAGAAGCTTCCTCTCTGCGACGCTTAATGCCTTGTCAGCAACAACAAGCTTCGCCGACAGCTCTAGCAAACCACATCTGTCCCGTGGTAGAATTTCCTTTATTATCATCCGATCCCCTAGCAACAGAGCAATTTGCCTTGATTTTCACCTCAAGCTTTGCTTTAGTGATGAGTTTAGGGAAAGATTCTACAGATACTCCTAAATTTGAATTTTCTTTCGATCCAGAAGTAGTATACAAAGCTTGGACAGCTCTGAGAGGGAGATTATTACTTACCAGCGCTCATCAGTTATCCTGGCTGGATAGTTTAGTCGAAAAATATGCTCCCACGATTCCCGATTACCGTCTCGTGATGGAGTTCTCTCGTCAGGCGATCGCCCATCTCTCAACTTTACCAGAATTAGAAGAAAAACGTTTAACTAAGGTGTGGAAAACCCATCCAGAGGAAACACCAGCTAAAGTTATCTCCCTGAGAGATACTAAAGATCGTAAATCTCGGACTTCCTGCGAGCAACAATCTAATTGTAGTAAGAAAAATGCCGATGTAGAACTATTACAAGCATTAACTCATGAAATTCGCACACCTTTAACTACAATTCGGATGCTGACGCGACTGCTCTTGAAAAAGCCCCAAAAACTTACCCAAGATGCAATTAAACGTCTTGAAAATATCGATCGAGAGTGTACCGAACAAATTAACCGCATGGAATTAATTTTCCGCGCAGCAGAATTAGAAACTACCACCGCAACTCAACCGAAAAAAGAAGTTCCTCTAACTTCAATTTCCTTAGAACAACTTTTTCAACAAAATATTCCTTGCTGGCAAAAACAAGCACAACGGCGTAATGTTACCTTAGATTTTATTTTACCAGAAAAACTCCCCACAGTAGTAACTAATCCTAGTATGCTCGAGCAAGTTTTAATTGGTTTGATGGAAAAATTTACTCGCAATTCACCCAGTGGTGGAGAAATTCAAGTACAGGTAACAACTGCTGGCAATCAACTCAAACTGGAACTACAATCTTACAATACTAACAATCACAATCCCATTAAATCAATCGGTCAGTTGTTAATGTTTCAACCAGAAACTGGTAGTTTGAGTTTAAATCTTGATGTGACTAAAAATCTTTTTCATGCTCTCGGTGGTAAGCTAACTGTACGTCAGCGACCTCAGCAAGGGGAAGTTATGACAATTTTTCTTCCTTTAGGTAATACTAATAATTCACAGGTTAATTCCCAGACAAATTTTTTTCTGACTAGATCGGTTAGTTCTTAATTATTTCCAGATTAGTTAAATGTCAGGTTAGCTCTTTTTGTTGAGTAAGAAAGTCTCAACTCGGTGTTTGGCGATCGCTAATTACTCTCGAACAGGTAATAAAATGGTGAAAACTGAACCCACACCGAGTTTACTACTGACAGAAATTGAGCCATGACAACGCAATAGTAATTGTCTGGCAATAGTTAAACCTAAACCTACACCAACAGTATCTTCATTATTTTTAGCTATACTGCCGCGATAAAAGCTATCAAAAATTTTAGGGATTTCTTCTTCGGCAATACCCACTCCAGTATCGCGAAAAGCTAGTTTGACGTATTTTTCTTGGTAAGAAGCTCGTACTGAAACTTTACCACCATCAGGAGTAAACTTAAGGCTATTGTTAAGTAAATTAATAATAATTTGTCTCAGCCAATGATGAGGACAACTTACAGGAGGAAGATTAGCAGGTACAGTATAACCGAGTTGGATACCGCGCTCCATTGCTAAGGGTTGATAGGTGCTAACAATACCAGGAACTAAATCTGCTAACTGAACTTTTTCTTGATTCTGGGATGGGGAAAGAGAGTCTAGTTGTACTAAAGTACGCATCGCTTCAATTAAACCATGTTGCCGATCGCATTCTTGATTTAATAATTGTAAATAGCGATCGCGTTGTCGCTCTGATAACTGATTGGATTTTAAAATGCTTAAGGCTGTTTTCATGTGAGTCAGAGGAGTGCTAAATTCCTCGACGACATCGAAGATAAATGCGTCTTTAAATTGCCAAGGTTGTCGTTTAGTGAGTTCGTCACTGCGCTGAAGATGTTTCCGGACTAGATTAGATAATAAACCAGGAGCGACAGCATCAGGTAAGGAAAATGTTTCTGGCATTTCTGGAGTAGAATCAGTAGGCGCGATCGCGTTTTTTAGTTTTGCTAATACCTGGGAGAGGACATTTGGCTCAAAAGAACAGACTACCTGCAATTTTTCCTGCTGTTGGGTAGCGATCGCCGCACAAAGTTGGGAACCTAGTACAATCAGAAAAGATTCTCGTTGTAGCTCGCTGCTAGTAACGAGCCGTAGGGGAATGACAGTAGGTATTTTTTTGACAGCAGATTGGCGATCGCTACATAAATAAATTGTTGCAGTTTTGATTTGTTGCTGGTAACGTTCGATTTCCGCTTCCCAACTACTGTTGTGAGGTAGTTTAACAAAAATTGTCACAGCTAACTGTTGCTCGATGAGCAAATCAAACAACCCAGCTATTAAAGCTTGGAGTGTCATAGCACTAACACTTAAACCTGAGTCAGAAGCAAGAACTTCTCGAATTACCCGATAAATAGAAACTGAGCCAGTAGAAGACACGAACATAGCGGTTTTCACAGCAGGGAAATCTTACTTCCCAATGCTCCATGCTAGAGGAAGAAAAATTAATTTGCAGTTTGAGTTAGTTAAGATTTATTGCACCCCGCGCCCGAGCGGGCAACTGTTACATCTTCAGAGTACACTACCAACGAGCGATCGCCATCGAAAGTTGTTATACCTGGACAAATACAAGAAAAAATGTTACTAGAATTATTTAATTAGTGCTAATTATCTAGTTTTGGTTGGGTTGCATCAACTCAGGATGAGAAGCTTGGTCTAGTTTCGATTGTCTAAATCTGACCCTCATCCGGATTTATGGGTTAATCTTAAGCAAAGGACCGATCTTCGTGAGAGCCAGAATCAAAAAATTTTCATTTTGATGCGGATTTTTCTCCGACGGCAAAGAAAATAGAGATAGTTAACTCAAGTAGATTTGGGAGTTCGATCGTTTGGGGTGCATAGTTAACCAAAGTTGTAAACCTGAGATTTTCAGGTATAAACAAACTATGTCTAGCGTGCCAGTGGGCATTTTACATTCAAAAAACACAACCGCAGCAATCGCGACGAATGCTCAATTAACCAATGCAGCACTCATGGCGATCGCAGAAATTAACCAAAATGGCGGTATATTAGGGCAACAGTTGCAACCTGTGATTGCGGAAGGTATTTCTGCTGCTTGTTTAGCCAGAAAAGCTCAAAAGCTAATTACAGAAGAACAAGTAGCTACCGTGTTTGGTTGTGAAACTTCCGTCAGTCGCAAAGCAGTGAAACCAGTGTTTGAGGAATTAAATGCTCTGCTCTGGTATCCGGGATTTTATGAGGGTATGGAAAGCTCTCAAAATATTTTTTACACCGGCTCTTGTCCCAATCAACGAGTAGAGCCTGCTTTATCATGGCTCCGGGAAAATGGCAAACAAAGCTTTTTCCTCGTGGGCAGCGATTGCGTTTTATCCCAAGCCGCGAATAAAATTATTAAAGCTCAACTCAAACAACAAGGGATTACCGAAGTAGAGGAAGAATACGTTCGTTTAGAGATAACTGACTTTCAATCAGCGATCGCCGCGATCGAACGACAAAAACCTGATGTAGTGCTCAATAGCCTCACTGGCAGTCATTATCAAGCATTTTATCGCCAATGTTTTGCCTCAACTATCGATTTCCAAACAACGACGATTGTCGCGGTTAATTTAGACGAAACGGAACTCAAAAGTCTGGGGAAATATGCTGTTGGCACTTATGCTAGTCTGAGTTACTTATCAACATTAGAAACAGCCACAAATCAAAAATTTGTCCGGAAATGGCAGCAGGAATTTGGCAGCCTACCCACCGAAGCGATCGAAAGTGCCTATACCCAAGTATACTTGTGGAAACAAGCAGTAGAACTAGCTCAATCCTTTGCTCCAGAGCGAGTCAGAGCCGCAGCGATCGGTTCTCACTTCAACGCACCGAGAGGTAGCGTACGCATCGAACCAAACAACCACGTCAGTAAAAGCTATCGTATCGGCAAAATCCTGCCCAATGCAGAAATAGAAATTCTCACTACAAGCCAAAAATTAATTAAACCTCTACCTTGGTTAGGAGTAGAAGAAGCCCAATTTAACGCTTCGGAAATAGTCATTGACTTACTTGCCGAAGTAAGCTTAGGCATTCAGAAAGCAAGACAGCTAGAAGAAAAATCCCGCGAACTAGAAGCAACCCAAAAGCAATTAGAAAACGAAATCAAAGAGCGTCAGCGAGTCGCAGTAGCCTTACAAGAATCAGAATTAGAATTGCGATCGCTATTCGCCGCCATGAGCGAAATCGTCATGGTAAGAGATACTCAGGGGCGCTGTTTGAAAATTGCCCCAACTAATCCTACTCTTAAAGAGAAACCCGCATCTGAACTAACTGGCGATACCCTGCACAAAGTATTTCCCCCCGCTCAAGCAGATTTATTTTTAAGTTATATTCGCGAAGCGATCGAACAGCAACGTAGCATTAATTTTGAGTACAATCTCACGATCAAAAATCGAGAAGTTTGGTATGCTTGCAGTATCTCGCCGATTGACGACGAATCAGTATTGTGGATAACCAGAGAAGTTACTGAACAAAAACAAGTAGAATCAGCCCTCCAACAAGCTAAATTAGAATTAGAACGGCAAGTAGCCGAACGAACTGCCGCTTTGAGAGAATCCAACGACCAACTCGTCGCTGAAGTAGTCGAACGTTACCAAGCCGAATCAGCACTGCGTGGAACCAAAGAGCAACTACAAGCCGTTTTAGATGCAGTACCAGGAATAGTCTCTTGGATTAGCTCAGATTTACGCTACATCGAAGTTAACGAACAGTTAGCATCGATGTTTGATTTACCTCCAGAAGTATTCGTCGGTCAAGAAATTGGTTTCTTGGGTACTAGCTCCGAGTTTATCAACTTCATGCGATCGTTTTTTGCTAGTTCCTTGCAAGAAAGCTACCGAGAAGTAGAAGCAAACGTCCGTGGTGAAAGACGTACCTACTTAATCGTTGCCCAGAAGTATAACAACTCTCGCGCCGCTTTTACTGTTGGGATTGATATTACCCAGCGTAAACGCGCCGAAGAAGCACTACGTCGGGCTAACGAACGCCTAGAAACTGTTTTAGAAGCAGTACCGGGAATCGTTTCTTGGATTAGCTCAGATTTACGCTACATCGAAGTTAACCAACAGTTAGCATCGATGTTTGGTTTGCCTCCATCTGCCTTCGTCGGTCAAGAGATTGGGTTCTTGGGTACTAGCTCCGAGTTTACCGACTTCGTCGAAAACTTTTTCCAAAGTGCTACGAATGAAACTTACCGGGAGATCGAAGCAAGTGTTGATGGTGAAAAACATACTTTTTTAATCGTCGCTCAAAAGTACGATCGCGCTCAAGCTGCTTTCTTAATCGGTATCGATATTAGCGAACGCAAGCAAGCAGAAACTGATTTGCGGATGGCAAACGAGCGCTTACACGCTGTTTTGGAAGCAGTACCAGGAATTGTTTCCTGGGTGAGTTCGGATTTACGCTATATCGAAGTAAACCGACACCTCGCCTCAATTTTTAAGCTATCTCCCCAAGATTTTGTCGGTCAAGAAATTGGCTTTTTAGGCACTAGCTCAGAATTTAGTGACTTTGTGCGCTCGTTTTTTGCCAGTCCCCCACAAGATGCTTTTCGGGAAATTTCGGCACGAGTTAATGGCATCGAGCGCAATTATTTAATTGTTGCCCAAAAATACGATCGCGGTAAGGCTGCTTTTTTAATCGGTATCGATATTACCGAACGCCACAAAGCCCTTGACGGACTGAGAAATGCTGAAGCTAAATATCGCAATATTTTTGAAAATGCAGTTGAAGGAATTTTTCAAAGCAGCCCAGATGGATATTTTCTTGATGCTAATCCCGCTTTGGCAAGAATTTATGGCTATGACTCACCTCAACAACTTATTGCCAAGGTAACTAATATTTCTGAGCAAGTTTACATTGACCCGCTTCGTCGCCAAGAATTTGTCCAATTATTAGCTGATGTTGGTCGTGTAGTTGGCTTTGAATCCCAAATTTATCGTCGTGATGGTAGTTTGAGATGGATTTCGGAAAATGCTCGTGCTATTCATGACGAGTATGGAAATCTACTTTATTACGAAGGAACTGTTGAAGATATTACTGAACGGAAAGAGGCTGAGGAAGCTTTAAAGAAGTTCAATGAACAGTTAGAAATTATTGTCGAACAACGCACGGCGGCTTTGAAAGAAGCAAATCATCAATTGGTGAGAGAAGTTGCCGAACGCAGGCGGATTGAAACCGCTCTCAGAGACTCGGAAGCTGGGCTGCGGGCTTTGTTTGCTTCGATGACTGATGTGATTACTGTTTTTGATTCTCAAGGATGTTATGTGAAAATTGTCTCGACTAATTCTGAGGTGTTGTACAGTCCGACTGCGGAATTAATCGGTAAAAGCGTTTACGAAGTTTTGCCTCGTCAACAAGCTGATTTGTTTGTCAAAATTATTCAGGAAGTTATCCAAACAGGACAAACTGTCAACATTGAATATAATCTTCCCATCCGCGAAGGAGCGCATTGTCAAGGTGCAGGCGGACATGGATGTATTATCGCAGAAGATGAGCAGGAAGAATTTGCTTCTCTCAAGACTAAAGAAGTTTGGTTTGCTGCGAGTGTCTCACCAATGCCGGAAAATCGCGTTATTTGGGTAGCACGAGATACCACCGAACGCAAGCGGGTACTGGATGCGCTGCAAAAAGCTGAAGAGAAGTATCGTGGTATTTTTGAGAATACCGCAGAAGGTATTTTCCAAACTACACCCGCCGGACATTGTATTAGTGCTAATCCAGCTTTGGTGCGAATGTATGGTTATAATTCGGCGGAAGAGGTGACAGGGAATTTAACTGATGTTAGCAATCAGTTATATGTTGACCCTCAACGTCGTCAGGAGTTTGTGGAGGCGATTGAAAGGTATGGCAAGGTGACAAATTTTGAGTCGCAAGTGTATCGTAAGGATGGCAGGATTATTTGGACTTCTGAGAATGCCCGTGCGGTTCGTAATGGAAGCGGGGAAGTAGTTTACTATGAAGGTACGGTTGCTGATATTACTCAACGCAAACGTAGTGAAGAAGCTTTGCGTGCAGAACAAGAAAAATCCGAACAATTGTTATTAAATATTTTGCCCCAGGCGATCGCTACTCAGTTGAAACAAAACCAATCTAGCATTGCGGAACGTTTTGAGAGTGCGACGATTCTCTTTGCTGATATTGTTGATTTTACTGGACTTTCGGCTCGCGTCTCGCCGACAGAATTGGTTGATTTTCTCAACGAAATCTTTTCTTGTTTCGATAAACTCGCGGAGCGCCACGGACTGGAAAAAATTAAGACAATCGGCGATGCTTATATGGTAGCAGCAGGTATCCCGATGCCGATTCCCAATCATGCTCGCGCGATCGCCGAAATGGCTTTGGATATGCAACGGGAAATGGCTAATTTTAAGCGTTCTGATGGTAAACCTTTTAATCTCCGTATCGGTATTCATACAGGTCCGGTGGTAGCTGGAGTGATTGGCATTAAAAAGTTTGCTTACGACCTGTGGGGTGATACTGTTAATGTGGCTTCGCGCATGGAATCTCAAGGTACTGCTAGCCGGATTCAATGTACGGAGTCTACTTATCGTTTATTAGAGGATGAGTATTTATTTATCAAGCGTGGCATCATTTACGTTAAAGGTAAGGGGGAAATGGTGACTTATTGGCTGACAGGGAAAAAATATGCTTGATTGGGGATTGGGGATTAGGGACTGGGTTCAGTTATCAGTTTATACTCTAATTCCCCCTTGTCCTCCCCCTCTCCCTTGTCCCCCAATTTCCCAGTCCCCAAACCTATTTTAGAAGTTTTAAGGCTTCTCTGGCTTGTTCGCGATCGCTAAAATGGATTTTTTCTGTACCGAGAATTTGATAGTCTTCGTGACCTTTTCCGGCGATAATAACTCCATCTCCCGGTTGAGCATTTTCAATTGCTTGCTGAATTGCAGTCGCCCGATCGCCGATTACAATTGGTTCGATTGAGTCGGGTATTCCTGCTAAAATATCTGCTAAAATCTTCTCTGGGTCTTCTGTCCGGGGATTATCGGAAGTTACTACCGCTACATCAGCTAACTCAGCCGCTATTTTACCCATTAAAGGACGTTTCGTGCGATCGCGATCGCCTCCACAACCAAATACACAAATCATTTTACCCTCAATAAACGGTCTAGCGGCTTTCAGCAAATTTTCTAAACTATCAGGTGTATGAGCATAATCGACAATCACACTAATATCCTGTGTAGAATCAATTTGTACCCTTTCCATGCGTCCCGGTACACCAGGAAATTCCGGTACAAACTTAACAATTGTCTCTAAATCCAATCCTAAACTTAAAGTTGCCCCAACTGCTGCCAAAAGATTCGCTAAATTAAATTGTCCCACCAAAGGAGAACGAAAATCAGCTTCCCCGGCTGGTGTATGAATCTTACCACTAACACCATTCGCCTCATAAGTTAAATCACTCAGCCACAAATCCGCAGCGCGATCGCTAATACTATAACTCCAAGCTTGCTCAGAATCTAGTTGCGCCAAGATACGTTTTCCATAAGAATCGTCGAAATTGGCGATCGCCCGACCTTTGAGATAATCTGTACTAAATAGCAAAGCTTTAGCCAGAAAATAATCCTCCATATCCTTATGAAAATCAAGGTGATCTTGGGTAAGATTAGTAAATACCGCCACCTCAAACGGACAATCCAACACCCGACCTTGAGCAAGAGCGTGAGAACTAACTTCCATTACCGCATATTCCGTACCAGCTTCCAATGCTGCGGCTAACTGTTGTTGCAACTCCACCGCAAAAGGTGTAGTGTGAACAGCAGTTTGGTTGTAACCTTGCCAACGAGCATAAAGAGTACCCAAAAGTGCCGTCGCTTGTCCAGATTTCGCCAACAGAAACTCAATCAAATGACTCGTAGTCGTCTTACCATTCGTCCCCGTTACCCCCACCATCTTTAAACTTTGCGCGGGATAGCCATAAAAAGCCCCAGCCACCTTAGCACAAGCTTGAACAATATCAGCAACCGGAATTACGCAAACATCAGATGTAGGTGGTTTTTTTTCCGCCGCTTGGGGAGTTATAATAGCAGCGATCGCACCACTATTAAGCGCACTTTGCCAAAACTCTCCCCCATCAACCCGCGTCCCCGGCATTCCAATAAATACATCTCCAGCCTTACAAGCGTGAGAATTCGTACAAAGCCCTTTAACTTCCTTATCCAAAGCCAAATGTTCGCTTATTTCAGGCATTCCCGGAACTTTTGCTAACAACTCGCGTAGCTTCATAATTATCTAGTCCTCACAAATAATCAAAAATATAGCTACTTTATCCAGATAATGCTACCACTCAATTCAAATTTAGCTGCTCATCAAACACTCTTAGCGCCTTTCTTTGTGTCTTAGCGCTACTCTGCGAGAACAGCTAACGCCGAATGCGAGAACCCAAAAAAGCCAACTATTAAGTATACAAAAATATTCGATCCCTCAGAAAATCAATTAAACTTTTTGCTTCATTCCCGCGCGAAAAATAATCTAGCAACCAATTAGGTAGTTGACAAAAAAAATGAAATAGGATAAAAACTGAGAGAGCGCTTTCTAGATGCCAAGAGTTTGGTGGAAACCGAGGGTTCAAACTTACAAAAAAAGTTCCGGGAGTTAGGGAGTTTAAGATATGCTAGGTTGGATTTATTTAATTTTAGCGATCGCTCTAGAAACTGCTGGCACTATTTGCGTGAAATTATCAGAAAATTTTACTCTTATCTGGCCTTCTATATTTATCTTTGTATTTTACGGCATCAGTTTCATTGTTTTCTTACCTTTATCTTACAAAAGTATTGAACCTAGCGTTGTCTATGCTGTTTGGGCTGGTTTGGGGGCAGTATTTGTAACTTTGATTGGAGTTTTTGCCATGCACGAATCAATTACTTTTCTCCAATGCGTCGCCATCGCAATGATAATTATTGGGGTTATTAGCTTGAAGCTAAATCAAAAACCTCCAACTGAAGAAGTTAAAAACAACACCGAATAATTATGGATTGGGTTTTCTTAATTTTGTCAAGTTTATGCACCGTTGCAGCCTTTACTTTTCTCAGGCTATCTGAAAACTTTACCAAAATATATCCTTCAATTTTAACTTTTTTATTTATCGCCTTAAATATAGTTTTTTTCTCGTTAGCCATCCAAACTATAGATCTAGGTATTGCCTATACAGCCGCTTGTGGTTTAGGAACTTTACTAACTACTAGCACCAGTATAATCTGGTTTGCTGAATCGGCAGATTTTGTAAAAATCATGGCGATTATTGTCATAGTTTTAGGGGTAGCTTTACTTAAAATCACTTGAGAGATAAACGATTAATTTTTCCTGTTTATTTCCTCTGACCACAAACGGCTGAAATCAAAAAATTAAAGATGTTTATACATTGGAATAATTACTGCTTTTTCCGTATCAGTAGATTCAACAGTAGGATCGGAAAGTGGCGCTCCTATTTGCAAAAAACCATACTTTTTAAACAGGTTAAAATTGCGAGGAAGAATAGCCACCAACAAAGTACAAGCGTTGTGTTCTCTTGCCAAATTGCTAGCAGAATAAATAATTTTGCTAAAAGGAATTTTACCTCGCTTTTCTTTAAGTAAAACGAGACGCGACATTTCGCATACTTTGTTGGGATTGAACTGCTTGAGATTAAAACCAGTTTCCTCTATTGGTAGTCCTAAAGAGTCGTTAGGAAATACAATTCTGTAAGTTCCAATCATAAACTTAGAATCCCGAATCTGCATATAAACTGAGAACCGATCGTAATCGTCAGGTATCTGCATCCCATACAAATTTAGTTCGTGATGAAAGATATCCACTTGCATTTGGTGGCAGTGGTTTAATTGCTCGGAAAGATTAACCTGTTGAATAAAAATAGTCATTGAATGTTACTGCTTTTGATAAACTGCAAAGCTATTGCCCTTACTTGTACCTTGCAAATAAAATCCTGCTTCACTTAACATCTTCTGAGAAATCTCTGGCTTAAAACAGGTAAATAATAATTGTTGTTGAGCCAAAAGTTTTCCATCTTTTTTAAAGAAATAATGCTTTTTAAAAGTATGATATTGACTGGTATCTTCTTCTTCCTCTATAAACTGAGAATAAACAATTTCTCCAGGCAAGGATTTTTCAAAGTCTTCGTGGGGTTTTTGCAGGTGTAATAATAATAATCCTCCTGGTCTTAAGTGGCGAGCTAAATTTATCAACCCCTGACGATTAGGTTCAATGTTGGGAACGTGACCTCCAAATTCCCAGCGATCGCCTAAATCGAGAATTCCCCACACTCCTCCATTAGATATAGCAGCATCGAAATTTCTCTTCAAGTTCATTGTTACTACATTGGCTTCAATCAATACAGCTTTGTTTCCCAAGCGTTTCCTCGCAATCTCAAGCATGGATGGTGTAAAGTCAACTCCTGTAAACTTGCACCTTGGATCGATCTCAATGTACTTTTCTGCTAACAGTCCAGTTCCTACACCTAACTCAAGAACCTCACGACCATTACCGATAATTGAAAGTGCTTCGTTAGCTAAGTAATCGAAGTCGTAGTAGCCAGAAGTTATCCATAGGTCGTAATATTTAGTAATACTTGTATATTGATTGATCATTTTCATTTCTTGGAAAAACGCTTTTTAATTCGTTGTTTTTAACTAATTTTGTAGTCCCGACTATACTGGCGGGTAATCTATGCTGCATTTTCGCATACAATCGGGACTTTTGCTCCCTGTTATTAAAGTAATTTATATATTTTCTTAAATAACTAAAAAATTTTGATTCTATTCCTCGTGGAGTTCTCAATACGACAACCCAAAATGCCAAAGTTTAAGTATACAAAAATATCCGATCCCAAATAGAAGCAACTCAAATTTAGCTGTTCATCAAACCCACTTAGCGTCTTTCCTTTGCGTCTTAGCGCCTCTGCGAGAACCCAAAAACACCAACCATTAAGTATACAAAAATATCCGATCCCAAATAGAAGCAACTCAAATTTAGCTGTTCATCAAACCCACTTAGCGTCCTTCCTTTGTGTCTTAGCGCCTCTGCGAGAACCCAAAAACACCAACCATTAAGTATACAAAAATATCCGATCCCAAATAGAATCAATTAAACTTTTCGCCTCATCCAAAGGCAAAACACGACAAACTCCATCTCGATCTTTTCTCAACAAACAAACCTCATCGCTATTTCCATTAACTTGACCACAAATTTCTTCTAAATTACCAATTGGTCCATTAATATCAAAATCTATCTTCGTGTCAAACTTTTCTAACATCCAAGTTTCAATGCAGTCATCTAATTCGTCTGGAGTTAATGGGACGGAACTTGTCAAGAGGTGATAATAAACTAAAATAATTTCTTTACATTCTTCTTCTTCCGCAGCATCGATTAAAGCTTGAAAAACACTTTCGTTATTTGCTAAATTTTTAAAGAAGAGTGTATCGGTAACATCTTTGCGGAATTTAATCAATTTACTTTTATAATTACTATACTGTTTAAAAGCAAATCCGCCCAGCGCGATCGCTAAAGACAATGTGGCGACTAAAACAGGCATAAAGTCGCGGATTTCTTCTTCTCTCACATTCAAATCCAAAACATTTACTGTCCCAACTGTAAAGAAAAAAATTGCCGCAATAATTAAAGTCAATTGAGGTAAAGTTTTCAAAATTACAGGTATGGCTGCACCAATTGCCGGAATGCCAAATAAAAGTCTATCTTTCAAGGTCATGCTAATTTTTATATTGGGAAAAAGTAGTTCTAAATCGTATTTAGGAATATTCTTATAAAAGTAAAGATACATTTTGCCAGGAGTAAAATTAAGGTCTTTACTCTTAGTTTTTTTTCGCTCAAAATAAGCTTGGTTTTTGAATTTAAGCAATAAAACTACTCTGGAAAATAAATTAATTGTTACTTCTTTTTCCCAAAAGTAAAAATTTTTTAGTTTGATCTTTTCGTAAATATCGCCGCGACAATAACAAATTAAACGATCGAATTCATCTAAATTGACTTTGGTTTTGAGTTTAATTAATGATTCTTCTTCTAACGCTCTCTCTAAACTATTTTGGGGAATTAAAACATAATTTGCTCGTTCGAGAATGTGCTGAAAGTCGGCAACTAATTTAGCTTCTCTATCTGTTAAATCGCGGGAAGAAACTTCGGTTATAGTTTTCGTATCTGCATCGGGATTAAAAAGCGCGTAATTATCTTTTAATCTTTCTAAATAGCTATGAAATTTAAAATGATAATAAGCGGCAAGAATTGTACAAAATTCGCGAAATTTGTCGGCATCACTGGCTGATAATTGACCATCTTCGAGACAAAGCTCAATAATATCTTTGCGACTGTAAGGGATAAATGCTTCGCGATCGCCATAACTAGCCATATCTTTAAGTTAACTCATCAAGCTACAAATACAGACCCCTAATCCATAAGTTTACCGATCTCGGTGGCGATCGCGCTAGTCTGTCAATTTCTTGCAATTAATTATCAATTAGAGAATGTTTTTAGCTTTTGATGACAAAACCAATTCTTCAGTCATAGCCACTAAGCCAATCATTGCAATCGCTCTACCCACATCCAACCATGCTTAGACAAGGTTTGTAACAAAACTTTACTTGAAGCTTATTGAGAAATACTTTAGACTAGCACTCACAACTTGTTGAATATTATTTGCAACAAGCAACCAAACTGATTGGAGACTAAAGCCTATGCAAACTTACGGAAATACCCAGGTGAAATATGACTGGTGGGCTGGCAACGCCAGATTTGCCGACCTTTCCGGCTTATTCATTGCCGCCCACGTCGCTCAAGCTGCCCTAATTACCTTTTGGGCGGGAGCATTCACTTTGTTTGAAATCTCCTGGTTTGACCCAACCCTACCAATGGGCGAACAAGGACTAATTTTGTTACCTCATCTAGCCGCATTAGGCTTAGGCGTTGGAGACGGCGGACAAATTGTAGACACCTATCCCTACTTCGTCGTCGGTAGCGTCCACTTAATTTCCTCGGCTGTCTTAGGTGCAGGCGCATTGTTCCATACATTCAAAGCCCCAGACGACTTAAAAGATGCCAAAGGGCGCGCAAAAGCCTTTGACTTTAACTGGGACGACCCCAAAAAACTCGGCATCATTTTAGGACATCACCTACTTTTCCTCGGAATAGGTGCATTGTTACTCGTTGCTAAAGCCATGTTTTGGGGCGGACTTTACGATGCCACAACCCAAACAGTGCGAATAGTTAGCGAACCAACCCTAAATCCTTTAGTAATCTACGGCTATCAAACCCACTTCGCTAGCGTTGACAACTTAGAAGACTTGGTAGGCGGACACATTTACGTCGGTGCAATGCTCATTGGCGGCGGCATCTGGCATATCCTGGTTCCACCGCTCAAATGGGCAAAAAAAGTGCTGATTTTTTCCGGCGAAGCAATTTTGTCTTACTCATTAGGTGGTATTGCATTAGCAGGATTTGTCGCCGCCTATTTTTGTGCAGTCAATACCCTAGCTTATCCCGTAGAGTTTTACGGTCCGCCTCTAGAAGTGAAACTAGGTATTGCACCTTACTTCGCCGACACAATTAACCTACCATTCGGAGAACATACCTCACGAGCTTGGCTAGCAAATACTCACTTTTTCCTTGCCTTCTTCTTTCTCCAAGGACATTTATGGCACGCGCTGCGGGCGCTAGGATTTAACTTCAAACGGGTAGAAGAGGCATTCGAGACCGTGGAAACCTAAGCTTTTTAGCTAACACTGTTTATTGGCACTGAGATAACAAATGAATTGTCCATTTTGTTCGGGAAAAATGTTGAAGCATATTCGTAGCAATAACTTGTATTGGTTTTGCTCAGATTGTCGGCAAGAGTTACCAATTCAAAATAAACAATTGCGTTGTGTTTGTCTCAGTGCCAAAAGCTTGACCGAAACTTAGCAGCAACATTCACTCAGGAGAAAAAATGGCAAAAATTGGTCTTTTTTACGGAACTCAGACAGGAAATACGGAAACCACCGCCGAACAAATTCAAAAAGAATTTGGCGGAGAAAGTCAGGTTACTTTACACGATATTGCTGAAGCAGAACCAAGTGACTTTGAGCAGTATGAATGTATAATTGTCGGCTGTCCTACCTGGAATGTGGGAGAATTACAAAGTGATTGGGAAGGCTTTTTTGACTTGCTTGAAGAAATTGATTTTGGCGGCAAAAAAGTTGCTTATTTTGGGCTAGGGGATCAAATTGGTTACGCAGATAATTTTCAAGATGCAATGGGAATGCTAGCCGAAAAAATTTCTTCGCTAGGTGGCAAAACTGTTGGTTATTGGACTACGGAAGGTTATGATTTTAATGAATCAAAAGCTTTACAAAATGGAAAGTTTGTGGGGTTAGCACTTGATGAGGATAACCAGTCAGATTTAACAGACAGCCGCATTGAAACTTGGGTGAAACAACTTAAAAGTGAGTTTGGTTTGTAATTATTAATTGTGGTTTAAGCTGTGGCGCATTAGCATCAGTTATCAACGTCCCAGGCTTGAAATTATATCTATTACCTAGATGTTTGAAATGACGAACAGCTTAACCGTTTCTTTCGTAAAAGAGAAACTAAAAAAATTTCTCTCGCTCTGATTTTAGTAAAGGAAATTGTCATGACTAAATTGCCAGATGCACTCTGGATAAATGTGAGTCCTACTTTAGAAAAGTTCGATCGCCCCTTACTCACAAATTTATCGCGAGAAAGAGCGATTAGTGCCATTGCGCAATGGGAGTATCGCCAAAGCCAAGATGAACCAACTTCTCTGGAAATAGCCTTAGTTTTACTTCATGACTATTTGAAAGTTCGCCAAACGCCAATTCATCTTCTCGGACACGGTACAGGTGGCTTGTTAGCAATGCTTTATACTCGTCGCTATCCCGAACGAGTAAAATCTTTAACTTTACTTTCAGTTGGAGTTTATCCGGCAGTTGATTGGCAAGCGCATTATTATGCACATCTCCAGTTATTACCTTGTAGCCGCGAGATAATTTTAACTCAAATGGTACGCAATTTGTTTGGCTATCAAGCTCCGTCTGTCAGTCAAATGTTAGTGGAAACGCTGAAACGAGATTTAGCTTTTTCTTTGTCTCCTCATAACTTGTTTCGGCGGGTGAATATTGCACCGAGTAAAGTTTCTGTTCCTTTGTTAGTTTGTGGTAGCAAAGATGATGTAGTTATCGACCGACAGCAGTTTGACGAATGGCAGCATTGGTTAGGCGAAAAATCTCGTTTGTGGCAATGTCCTAGCGGGCGCTATTTTTTCCACTATTTCTATCCAGAACTGGTAAGCGAACAAATTATCGATTTTTGGGATTCTCTTAACTTAGCTGACTCTTTACCAGGAAATTTATCTCAAGTCGAGCTTAGTTCCTAAACCAAATTACAGCAATAATTTTTTTGAGGCGGTCATGCTTGAGATATTTTCTATACAAACGACTCATCTGTTAGCAGTTTCCTGTCCAGTGTTAATTTGGATAGTGTTGGTAATTTTCTTTTTTTCTGTCTGTTTGGCAATCCGAGATGGAATGATGCGACTCAGACGATTGCACCAAATTCCTTGCAGCAAATGTGCTTTTTTCACTGGTGATTATCGTCTCAAATGTACGGTGCATCCTTCTAAGGCTTTATCTGAAGAAGCCATTGATTGTTTGGATTACGAAGCAATGGGATCGCCTCAAACTCAACAGTTGCAGCCGCGATGTTTAAATGGTAAATGCTGTTCGCAGAAATTTTTGGCTTTCCGAAGATGAAATACTAGCGATCGCTGGTTAGATATTTTACCAACCTTTTCTCATCTTCTACGAACAAGCTGGTAAACTATCCTCAAGACACAATTCCTGGAATAATAGATCGGCGATCGCTTTGTTAGCCGGAATAGTTAAATGTACCCAATCGCGAAAATAATTTGTTAAAGTTGTTGCTGGTAAATTTGACCAAGCAGCATGAGTATCAATAACTTGAATGTCTATTCTATCGAGAAATTGGAAAAATTCTGTTTTGTATGGGGGAGTTTCAGTTAAAGGAAGTAAATCTGCTCGATTGGGTGTATAAACAACAAAAACAGGAATATTTGCCTGACGCGCGCGGTTAGCGATCGCTGCTAGCAGTTGTAAATTTTCCTCAAATTGGCGCTGTAATTCTGTATCGTCAACTACTGCTACCGCATCATTTTTACTTTTTTTCCCAGTTAATCTGGGTATCACATAACGAATTATAGCTTCCTGAATCGCTAACAACGGACGGCGATCGGGATTTTCTCGCAAATGGTCGCCAACACTGGTAGGCTGAACTAAGTCATGAGTACCTATTTGCAAAAGTAGTGCATCGCTGTTAAAGAAGCCAAATTTACGAATATAGCCTAATTGATTCCCAATACCCCAAGAATATGCAGAAGCATTAAGTACTTCGGCTGGTTGTCCTGATGCTGCTATCTTAGATTCTAGTAATTCAGCGATCGTTTCAGTTTGGTCTGAATAATTAGTACCATTAAGAACTGAATCTCCGAGCATCAAAATCCTCAGTTTATCTTCTGGTTTAGCGATCGCCACTGGATCGGAGCGCTGAGAATACTGATTATACTCAATTTTTCTCCCAAAGCGAACCAGCTTTTGATTTGGTTGAAAGAGATATCCCGTCTCCTCATTTGCTTGTGACAAAACTGGGTTTCCTAGCCCGAAACCAAAGCGCAATATCGTCTCAATTGCGACTAAACCCGTCAAAATAGCCAGGAGTAGCCAGTATCTAGCCACAAATTTAATCATCAGGAGTCGCGATCGCCAAGTAAATAATTATTTGCTTATTATACTGATACTCCCACTATTTTTGAAAAAATCAATTCATCTAAATCAAAACCACCACAAAACAACAGCAGTCCCTAACAAACATAAAATACCTGCACCACCAGCCAAAGGTTGTTTTCCCAAACCAGTTAGCCAAACAGAACCTTTTCCAGTGTAAGATATTATTTCTGCGGTATCCAAAGAAGATAAACCGCAAATCCAACCAGTATGTAACCCCCAAGCTAAACCCAAACTGCCATTATCTACCCATCGAGCCAAAACCAAAACCATTCCCAACAAAAAAAGTCCTGGTAGTTGAGGAATTGTTTCTTCGCGCTCCCAAAATAAGTGTAGAAGTGCAAAAATTGTACTTGAAATTACTGCTGCCACCCCAAGAGAATAATCTTGTCTCAACTCGGACAGTAAAAAGCCGCGAAAAACTAATTCTTCGGTAATTCCTACCCAAAGTCCTAACCCTAGCAACGGCAAAAAAACCATTAACAGACGCGGAAACTTTTGGGGATGCCAATCAATCCAGCCTAACAATGACTCCAAAACAAAAACAATTCCTAAACCACCAATACTTAAGCTTAATCCCCAGCCTAAAGAGATAAAAATCCCCTTTTGCCAGCTTAAACCATAATCAGACAAAGACGCTTGCTCAAACCAAATTACCCCCCCGATAATTAGGGGAACAATTAGGTAAAGAGAAGCCAACAGAGGAACTTTTTGCGCCCCTGTCATTGGTTTACCTGGATGCCATTTAACCAGTTTTCCCACCGGAATAGCTATTGGCAGCCAGACAAGCACCCATATTAGGAAAAAAACGATCGCACGGCTGATAGCATTTGCTAATGCGAGCGAAGCAACCCAGTGATAAAACTGGGTATTTGAGATCGCCATCGGCATTTTTTCAACTCACTTAGGGAAAAATCCTATTCGGTGTCAGTGAAGAAACGATCTTTGACACCGAAGGGATTAATCAGAAATTATGCAGGAATAGCTTCTTCTTCCTCTTCCAGGATATTTTCCCTGTCACCTTCCACCTGTTTGAGATGAATGTGCTTGTAGCCCAACTTGATTTCAAACTCATCACCGGGCTTTAAATTCATCGCATTAGTATAGGTTGAACCAATGACAATTTGTCCATTTTTATGGACGCTTACGCGATAGGTAGGTTCCCGTCCGCGACCATCTTTTGCTCCCTCTGGATCTAGAGGAACGCCTTTCGCACCAAGGACTGCATCGTAAAAGTCGGTTAAATTGACGCGAGTCTGCCCACTTTTGGTGACTGTGTAATAACCACAGCGTTTTGCTGTTTCTCGGCGGGGCAAGTGTGCTAGCTCTTTAACTTTTTGCAGGAGTGCTTTTCCTGTTAAGGGAGTGGGGTTGTTCTCTGCCATAATCTCGCAAACTGTCCTTGAATTTCACTTATATATTGTAATGTTAGTTTACTACAAATTACAGACTTTGATTAAAAATATAACGTTAAATTTCTCTAGTTTGACAATTTTTTGCTTTCCGGTTCGGAGTTGGGCAATCACTTTGGCTGTAAAAATTTACCTAGGAACTGAAATATGAAACTCTATTTAGATTCAATCCCAGCTAATTATGCCATTCGAGAGAGCAATTAGGGAAATTTTTCCCAAAAATCGGCTTCGGGTTCAGTCAAGACTGACATAGACTAGAAACAGAGTAGTTAAAATCATCTTACCTATGGGCATTGACAGAAAAAAACAAAAACGCTAAAGTATCTAGCCCTTAAGGATGATGATTTCTGGTGAGAGTAAAAATCTTTAAGAGTAGGTCAATATGGAAGTTAAATTTAAGGTAATTCGACAGAAGCAAAAAATGGCTCCCTTCGTCGAGAGTTATACGCTGGATGTCGAGACAGGTAAGACTATTCTCGAATGTCTCAATCAGATTAAGTGGGAACTGGATGGAAGTTTAACTTTTCGTAAGAATTGCCGCAACACTATTTGTGGTAGTTGCGGAATGAAAATTAATGGTCGTTCGGCTTTAGCTTGTAAAGAAAATGTGGGTAGCGAACTAGCACGAATGGGCAAAACCTCAACTGAGGAAATCCCAGAAATTACGGTTGCACCTCTGGGAAATATGCCTGTAATTAAAGATTTAGTCGTGGATATGAGTGGTTTCTGGGACAATTTGGAGCAAGTAGAACCTTATGTTAGTACGAGAGGGAGAGTAATTCCAGAACGAGAGTTTCTTCAGTCTCCAGAAGAGCGCGAGATCCTCGATCGAATGGGCAATTGTATCATGTGTGGTGCTTGTTATTCGGAATGTAATGCTCGTGCTGTGAACCCGGATTTTGTGGGACCTCACGCCCTTGCCAAAGCACAACGCATGGTGGTAGACTCTCGCGATACAGAAGTTGAGCCGAGGCTGGAAAAATACAACAAAGGAACTCAGGGAGTCTGGGGCTGTACTCGCTGTTATTTTTGTAATGCTGTTTGTCCGATGGAAGTCGCACCAATGGATCGAATTGGTAAAATTAAACAGCAAATTTTAGACCGTAAGAATGCTCAAACGAGTCGTTCAATTCGCCATCGGAAAGTTTTGATCGATCTAGTTAAACAAGGTGGTTGGATTGATGAGCGTAAATTTGGCGTGATGGTAGTAGGGAATTATTTTCGCGATTTACAAGGTTTACTCAGTCTCGCACCTCTGGGATTAAGAATGTTAGCCAAAGGCAAATTTCCACTTTTTTTTGAACCCTCAGAAGGAACTGAAGAAGTGCGATCGCTAATCGAGCGAGTTCAAAATTTACCCAAGGATTAGCGATCGCTTCGTGCTAATTAAAATAAACACTACAAAAGTTATTCCGACTTTTGTAGTTTAAACTAGCGACCAGCAAAATTTGCAGTAGCTCGCAAACGATATTCTCCTGATTGTCCTCCATCATAAGAGTTGACAATCAGGCGATAAACGCCGCTTACTCGTAGTGTTACCGTAATTCTGGCATTATTACCGCCACCACCATCATCATCTTGAGCAACTTCTTCGCCATTGGGATCGAGCAAAATTAAGTAAGGATCGATTTCCCGACTAATCATTTCAATTTGCACGCGCTGACCTGCTCTCCCTTCAAAAGTATAGAGGTCAAAGAAGCTATTATCTACAGGTAAAACACCGTCTCCCTGTTCGAGTCTGCCATTAATCGCTGCACCATTAAGAGGTAATCTTAAAGCAGGTGGTTGATTATCTGGAGATGCCGCAGTTTGAGGCGATGTTGGAGCGCGTCCCGATCGCGCCGCAGTAATAAAAGGTGCTACGCGATCGACGGGAATAGCAAAACCAATACCAATATTACCCGCTCTTTCTCGACTGGTAAAAATTATCGTATTTACCCCAATTAATTCTCCTTTACTGTTGAGCAAAGGACCGCCCGAATTACCCGGATTAAGTGCTGCATCTGTTTGAATTAAACCACGCGATCGGTCGATACGGCTAACTATTCCAATCGTAAAAGTTCCTTGAAACTGACCGAAAGGATTACCGATCGCAAATGCTCTTTGACCGACTTGTACCGATCCCGCAGGTGCAAGTTTAACTGTTGGTAAATTATTATTAGCACCTCGCAGGCGTAACAAAGCCAAATCTAGCCCATTTTCACCAAAACCCATGACTTCGGCTCCGAAGCGTCTCCCATCCTGTAAATCGACAGAAACAGTACGCGCTCCCGCTACGACATGAGCATTAGTCAAAACTAAACCATCGGGACTAATAATTGTACCACTACCTTTACTGCGACCAGAATTAATCGAGACTACCGCCGGACTTGCACGCTGATAAACACGAATATTGATTTGTTCGTCAGCATCTTGAGCTAAGGCGCTTTGAGGCTGAAAAAATTGTAGTTGTGGAGGGAAACCCAGTAGCTCAAAAAAAGAGCGATCGCCAATTAAATTCGTCCCAAAGGCAGCTATGACTATGATTAATACTGACTTTACCCTACGCCGAGTTTTGCTGCTCATCGGAGATTTTCTCATATCTTTGTGGAACGGGGATTGAGGATTAGGAATTGGTGATTAGGGATTAGAGATTGGTGATTAGGGACTGGGGGCTGGGAAGATAAACTGTTCACTGATAACTGTTCACTGATAACTGTTCACTGATAACTGTTCACTGTTCACTGATAACTGTTCACTGATAACTGTTCACTGATAACTGTTCACTGTTCACTGAAATCCCCAGTCCCCTGATTACCTAAGATTTAAAGGTTTTCCGGAACGGTCATAAACTAAAATATCCCATTGACCGTCAGTAGCTACTTCAAAAGCGATAATTTCACCATTAGCACTAATTGTTGGGTTACGGACTTCCCCTTGAACATTGGCTGTTAAGTTTCTTTTAATTTCGAGATTGCGATCGTAGATGTAAATGTTAGTTTGTCCTTGACTGCTAGCTGTAAAAACGATGTAGCGACCATCTTCAGAAACAGAAGGATCGGAAGCGATCGCGTCTAAAGAATTTAGTCCGGGTAAATCTAACAAACGTCGCTGATTAGCATCATATAGATATACATCCTGAGAACCGTTGCGATCGCTAACAAAAACAATATACTCAGAAGCTATTTGCGGTGATAATTCTGATGCAGGACTATTTAAACTGCGTCCACTGCGATCGAAGGGAAAATTTAGCAGTCGAGGATAACCTCCACAGCTAGTTAAAATACTGCTCATTGCTACCACCGCAATTAAGAAAATCTGTTTTTGCTTGACCATTTCATTGAAAATTACGGACAGGAGTACCGTCACGCACATCTAACTCTACTCTCGGTCCGCGATCTAATACCTCAATATCCCATTGACCCCGACGGGCGCTTTCAAAGACGATATAACGTCCATCAGGACTAATTTGAGGATTGCGTACCCAGCTACGATAATTTTGGCTAAGAATTTGCGATCGCTGGATTGCTCGGTCATAAAGAGCTATTTGCGGTCGTCCTGCTTCGTTAACCAGATAGACAATGTAACGCCCAGTACGACTTAAACTGGGACTTTGAGCCAAAGCCCCATTTTTATTTAAACCTGTTACTTCGACAAATCGCTGACGTTCGAGGTCGTAAATTAAGATTTGACTGATTCCATTACGATTAGAAACGAAACTCAAGAAGCGACCATCGCCACTTAAACTCGGTTGCTCATCGTTATAACGGCTATTTAGTTCTCCAGAACCTGTAGGTAAGTTAGGATTCCCGCAAGCGGTAGTTAAACCTAACAAACTCAAAGCGATCGCCCAATGTTGGACGATCTTCTTTCCCCATCGGTGAGTTATCCTGCTCACTAGCTTTTGCTGCGCGATCGCGCTGAACTTTTCACTACTGAATTAATATTCTGTACTACCGAGATTTGGCTCGTCTGTGTCTTCTGGTCTATTTCTCGGTTCTGGTTCCTCTGGACTATCGATTGGCTCGTAATCCACATAATCAGCATAATCTTCCCTCACATTTTCTGTATTTCTGGGGGAAGAATAGTCAGGACTTGAAGGACGAGGATTGCGCGGTCTTGTCGGTCTTGTCGGTCTTGTGGGTCGAGAAACAGGTTCATCTAAACCCACATCCGGACGCGGACGGCGAGGACGAGTTGCACTAGGACGGGGGGGGCTTTCCCAACCATCTGATGATGTATCTTCCCACTCTCCATACCGTTCGCTATAGCGATCTGTTGGTGGTGGACTACTCGGACGTGGGCGTGAAGTACGTGGGGGACGGCTTCGCGAAGGCGGTGCTTCTGAAGTTCCCCGCGTTCTTACGCTACGCGGATCTTCTGTTTCGTAGCTAGAACGACGAGTTGGGCGAGGATCTTGCGTTCCCCGGAGCCGACGTTTTTCATAAATATCTTCTTCGTACGGCTCTAGTTCGTCCAATTCCGCTTGTCGGTACACCTTACTTACCGGACGTACATCATCAGTCATCGGTGTATTCCGTTTTGCTTCCTGGTAAGTTAGTCCTCGCAAACGCAAGGTTTCCACCGCAAAAAATATCGTCGAACCAGTTAACAAAAACTGACCAAATTGCAGAATTGGATCGAGTCGCCATCCCTGAAACAAAAGGATGAAACCGCATAATAATCCTACTGCGGCAAAAAATATATCGTGATCCCTAGATAATTCTGGACGTATAGTACGCAGAAAATATAATCCTGCTCCTGCTACCGCCAGAAATATTCCCAGAATACTTGCTGAGTTCAGCCCAAAATTTACCATTGCTGCTCTCCTAAGTCAGTGTTATCTTAGCGAGTCTCGATCTCAATTTTCTACTTTAAGTCTAAATATTCTGGGTCGCCCTAGCGGAACCTGAACAGTGACTACTTTTTTTATAATAACTTTTTGCTGAGTTTGATTTCAAAGTCAAAGCTTTACTTAATTTCAGCTTTCTCAAAGAGAGTAAATCGAATGGCGATCGCTCCCTTGTGAGAAAACTGAAGTTTAGTTATTTTTCCCCGAAATTTTACGAAGAACGACGGATTCTATCTTTCTGGCTGATAAAGATCAGCGCAACTGTCGCTGGGATGACTACAACTAAAGCTCCAGCTAGCAGGCTATACAAAAAGTTTGCTAATGAGGGTGTCATAGATTCTCAACCTTTGTTAATTTTTGACATTGTTAATTACTAATTTTAATATTTTGTCATCTAAAAGGGAAAGTTTTTTGGGGATTGGGGATTGGGGATTAGGGATTGGGGATTGGGGACCCTTGGATTGGGGATTGGGGGACTTGGGAGAGGGGGAAGACTTGGGAGACAAGGAGGAATAGTTAGACGTTGACTGATAACTGGTAAATGCGGGTACGTGATAACTGATAACTGGTAAATGCGGGTACGTGATAACTGATAACTGATAACTGTTAAACTAAAGTTGTTTTAGTTACAAAACTTGATATTTTTCTCAGTTTAGTCAAATTTAGCTTGACATTATTGCAAATGAATGGTATTGAAGTCGCAAATTTGAGTTTGAGCATTCTTTTAGCACTGATGACATTGTTGTTCATCTTCCGAATTGTCTTAACTTGGTATCCCCAAGCAGAGTTAAATCGCTTTCCCTTGAATGTAATTGCTGTTCCCACAGAACCGTTTCTCGCCCCATCGCGGAAAATTGTACCACCGATAGGCGGAGTGGATATTACACCGATTATTTGGGTCGGTATTTGTTCGTTACTGCGAGAGATTTTAGTAGGACAGCAAGGCTTACTGACGATGATGATGAGGTGATTAGGGATTGGGTTTAGTGAACAGTGAACAGTGACCAGTGACCAGTGACCAGTGACCAGTGACCAGTGACCAGTGACCAGTGACCAGTGACCAGTTTATCCTCCTTGTCCCCCTTGTCCCCCAATCCCCAATTCCCAGTCCAAGGGTCCCCAATTCCCAGTCCAAGGGTCCCCAATCCCCAGTCCAAGGGTCCCCAGTCCCCAGTCCCCAGTCCCCAGTCCCCCCGATCATTTAAGTAGATGTTGTTCGACAAAATTGGTGTAAACTTCTCCAGCCAAGAAAGCAGGAGTTTCGAGAATCTTTTGATGAAAGCCAATTGTCGTGGGAATACCTGTAATCGCGAATTCACGTAAAGCGCGTTTCATTCGTGCGATCGCCGCTTCCCGATTTGGTCCCCAAACAATTAATTTACCAATCAGCGAGTCGTAATAAGGGGGAATTTCGTAATCAGTGTAGACGTGAGAATCAATGCGAACTCCTGGACCTCCTGGAGGTAAATAAGCACTAATTCTACCTGGTTGAGGGCGAAAATTGCGATCGGGATCTTCAGCATTAATGCGACATTCGATCGCGTGTCCCTTCAGTTGAACTTGTTTTTGGTTTAATGGTAATTTTTCTCCATGAGCAATACGAATTTGTTGGCTGATTAAATCTAATCCCGTAATCATCTCAGTGACAGGATGTTCCACTTGAATGCGAGTATTCATCTCCATAAAGTAGAAATTGCCACTGTTATCAACGAGAAACTCAACCGTCCCCGCACCAACGTAGTTAATCGACTTCGCAGCCCTGACTGCGGCAGCGCCCATTTTTGAGCGAAGTTCGCGAGTCATCACTGGGCTAGGCGCTTCTTCCAGTAATTTTTGGTGACGACGCTGAATCGAACAATCTCTTTCTCCGAGATGGATTACATTTCCGTAGCTATCAGCTAAAATTTGAAACTCGATATGACGGGGACGTTCGATAAACTTTTCCAAATAAACCCCAGGATTACCAAAAGCAGCCTCCGCTTCGCCTTGAGCCGCATGAAAAAGCTTAGAAAACTCGCTTTCATCTCGTACTAAACGCATACCGCGTCCGCCCCCGCCCGCCGTAGCCTTAATCATCACCGGAAAGCCAATTTCTTTGGCGATCGCCCTTGCCTCTTTTTCCGACTCCAAAAGTCCTTCACTTCCCGGTACTGTCGGAACTCCGGCTTTTTGCATCGTTTTTTTCGCCGTTGATTTATCTCCCATCGCCAAAATTGCCGAAGCAGTCGGACCGATAAAAGAAATCTGATGATCGGCACAAATTTCGGCAAAGCGAGCATTTTCCGCCAGAAAACCATAACCTGGATGAATCGCTGTCGCATTACGAGTGAGAGCGGCAGCAATAATGTTAGGAATATTAAGATAGCTTTTGTTACTAGGAGGATGTCCGATGCAAACGCTTTCATCTGCTAGCTGAACGTGCAGGGCGTGACGGTCAATTGTTGAGTGAACCGCCACTGTAGCTATGCCCATTTCTTCACAGCTACGCAGTATTCGTAGAGCAATTTCCCCTCGATTAGCAATTAATATTTTGGCAAACGGCATTTTGGGTGCAGTTAATTTAGGATTATCAAAGTTATTCAATCTTGTAGAAACGGTCAAAGCAATTTCTACGGTTGGAGATGGAATGCTGCTTTTATTGCAGGCGCAACCAAGTTAAGCTAACTAAGCTAACTGTCTCAGCAAGCATTTTCAATCTGTTGCTTCTTCTGAGACAGGATCTTGGCAATTAAGCTAGGTGCCACTGTCGGCGCAGCCATCGCCACAGATTCTTTGCTCAGAGATTCCCCATCAAAGAAAACAAGCGGCTTTCCGTTACCCTACTCTACCTTGAGAGAGTACCGATCGCACGCACAAATTATTTTCTGAGAGATTTCGATCGCCTACTCGAAAAACGGGGGACTTTCCCGATTAGCAAACTCTGAAGGCGGGCGATCGCTACTCCAAGCCCACCACGCTTTACCACACTGACAATCATAAAACTCTTGCCACTTACGGCGATAGTCTTCGCTCATTACAGGTGCGCGACGGTTGATCCATACTTGTTTGGCTTCTGCGGCACTTGCACGACAGTTAGGACAGCAAAATTGTACAGCGTGACTAGCTGTTTTTGTCCACTCTGGAGGGGTTGGGCTAGCAAAATCCATCTAAATTTTCCTACGATTTACAGCATCTTTTCGGCTTGTTTTCGTTAAAACAAGCTCTGACACCCATTTTCTAAAAGAATGCGACCGAAAATTCTTTCCGGGCTTCTTATCGGTAATTTTCTGTCAATAAATGAATTGTATTACTGCTTATGCTTCGATCCTAGTATTTCCACGGTCGCGAGAGATGAAAATTATTTTTTGTTGTCTCCTTTACAGTGTTTGCCCAACTGTTATATTCTCGGTTATTGTCTCTCTCGAACTCGGTAGTATGTCTTGAGGATTTGATTTGCAGATGCTCGAACTAGACATCTACACCATTGGTGAGGAAGAATAATTTTTATGTCTCACCCTTTATATCTCAACTTGATTTCTTTTGCCGGTATTTTTGCTCTCGGCGCGATCGCCTGGCTTTTTTCTGAAGATAGAAGCGTTTCTTCTCTACCTTGGCGCGTGATTTTTGGTGGCGTTAGCTTGCAGTTACTCTTAGGTTTTTTCGTTTTTTACTTTTCACCTACTCGCGCTCTTCTCGAGCTTTTAAATCATCTTCTCGATAATATCTTTTTGGCTGCTGATGCTGGTGCGAGATTTGTTTTTGGTATTAACATGGTTCCGGTTCCAGGTCAAGGAGCTGATGTGAATTTAGGTTATATTTTTGCTTTTCGCGCCCTGCCCGCAGTCATTTTCTTTTCAGGTTTGATGGCTTTGCTGTATAACTTGGGTTTAATTCAGCCAATTGTCAAGTTGTTTGCCAAATTATTTTACAAAACGAGTGGTTTAAGTGGGGCAGAAACTTTAAGCGGAACAGTAAATATTTTTGTCGGGATCGAAGCAATTATTGCTGTCAAACCATTTTTAGCAAAAATGACTCGCAGTGAACTTTGTACGATTCTGGCTTGTAGTTTTGGGACGGCAGCATCTTCAACTTTAGCAGTTTATGTTACCTTTCTTAAACCCGTGTTTCCCGAAATTTTGGCACATTTGGTCGCAGCCTCAATTTTGGCGATTCCAGCTTGCTTTGTGTTAGCAAAAATTTTAGTTCCTGAAAAAGAAATTTCCCAGACAGGGAGAGAGATAGAGAATCAGCCAGAACAAGTAAATTGGTCGGAAAGCGAGAAAGGAAAAAGAAGCAGAAGAAATCGACAAAAATTAACTGCCCAAGAAGCCGCGATCGCGGGTGCATTAGATGGTATAAAAATGGCAGTATCGATTGTGGCGGTAGTAATTTTGATTCTAGGCTTACTCTACCTGATCGAGCTAACCTTTATTTCGGTAGCTAGTTGGCGCAGATTTGAGAATCCTTTACCTGCCTCAATCGGACATTTCTTTAACGTTGTTAACTTACGCAATCTCGTGGGTTTCATTTTTTATCCTCTAGCACTGTTAACTGGCGTTCCCTTTGATGAATCCTGGACGGCTTCAGTTTTGGTTGGACGGCGATTAATCGAAACGGCAATCCCTTCTTATCGGGCTTTAGCAGACGCTTATTTAGCAGGAGATATCAGTTCGAGGACATTGTTAATTGTTAGTTATGCTTTGGCGGGAGTTGCTCATCTCGCGTCAGCAGGAATCTTTATTGGTGGGGTTTGCGCTTTGATTCCCCAAAGACGGCGCGAAGTTATTGAATTAGGAGGAAAAGCTTTATTTATCGGGACTTTAGCGACGATAACTGTTGCTTGTGTCGCTGGGGTATTCGATTTCGGTAGTTCGACTATTTTAGGAAACTAATCACCAAGTAAACTTATTCTTTCTCAACCGGAAAAAAAGATGAATCCGATCTTAAATGTAATTTCCTTTCTCGGAATTTTTGGACTCTGCTTTATCGCTTGGTTGGGTTCGGAGAATCGCCGCATTATCCCGATTAAATTAATCGCGGTTGGGGTAGGATTGCAATTAATAATTGGCGCGTTAGTGTTTTTGATTCCACTGACGCGCCAGTTTATTGTCTTCTTGAATGATGTAATTAATGCTTTTATTAATGCTGCTGAGGCGGGTTCTCGTTTTTTGTTTGGTAGCATTATCGTACCCGATCTTTCAGCAGGACCTTCTAGTCCAGGTTTAGCAGGACGTTGGATAGCAAGAGCGATCGGTAGTCCTTATATTACCAGTGCAGGCGATCGCTTGGGTGCTAACGATCTGGATTTGGGTTATATTTTCGCTTTTCGCGCTTTACCTCTGGTAATCTTTTTCTCGGCTTTGATTGGGCTTTTGTACCGTTTGGGGTTAATTCAGCCTGTAGTAAGGGTATTTGCCAAGTTATTCCGTTGGTCGATGAATCTTAGTGGTGCGGAGGCGCTTTCGGGAGCAGCTAATATATTTGTGGGCATTGAATCGGCGATCGCGGTGAAACCTTTTTTGGCAGAAATGACTCGTTCTGAGTTATGCGCGATTTTGACTAGCTGTTTTGGTTCGATCGCTTCCACGGTTTTAGCTCTTTATGCAGGCTTTTTACTACCTGTTTTTCCCACAATTACAGGTCACTTAATGTCAGCTTCGGTACTGACAATTCCCGCTTGTTTCGTAATTTCTAAAATTTTAGTTCCCGAAACCGAAGTACCAAAGACAATGGGTGAAGTTCCCGAAGAACCAGAGGATGAAAGCGAAACTAAACCGAGTCCGATGGATAGTTTAATTGTCGGCGCTCTTGATGGAGTTAAACTCGCAGTGGGAATTGCGGCGGTTTTGATTGCGATCGTTAGTTTGGTGGCTTTGTTAAATAGCTTTTTTGGTTGGTTGTCGGGGCTTTCGGATGCAGAAAATGAGCTGAGTAGATTTATTGGCGATATTTTCACCTATATCACTCTCGATAACATTTTTGGAGTGCTATTTGTGCCTTTGACGTTTTTAACTGGAGTTTCTCTAGATTGGCAAGAAATTTGGACATCTTCGGTTTTAATCGGTCAGCGAGTCCTGCAAACTTCAATTCCTCCATATTTGGGTTTAGCCCGTTTATCCGCAGTGGGAGAATTGAGCGATCGCGCTTTGCTCATTGTTAGTTACGTTCTCTGCGGTTTTGCTCACATTCCTTCTTATGGCATTTTTGTCGGCGGTTTAGCAAATCTCGCTCCTTCTCGCCGCAATGAAATTAGTTCTCTTGGTTGGAAAGCTCTCTGGGGCGCAACTTTAGCTACTTTAATGACTGGTTGTATTGCTGGAGTTTTCGATATTGGTAATGCGACGGTTTTAGGAAGATAGTTATTTGTCGTTGGTCAAGAGTTAGTCTAGTAATCAATTATGAAAAGCATTCGACGAGCGATCGGTTTAGCCGTTTTAACCTTATTAGTAGTAATTCTTTTTGGTCGTTCTCCTTGGTTAATTAATTTCCAGGGAAAACAAACCCTAGAATTATCTGCTGTGGCTCAATCTCCTACTCCTACTGAGTTACCATCTCCCGAAGTTTCCCCAGAAACCGAAGTAACGCCATCGACGGAAGTGTCGCCAGAAACCGAAGCCACACCGGAAGCGTTACCATCACCTTTTGCTTCTCCAGAACCATCGACCGAAACTTCACCTGAAGTAGAAGCAACTCCTACTGAATCACCATCACCTGTGGCTTCCCCGGAACCGGAACCAGAACCAGAAGTAACGCCATCACCTGTGGCTTCCCCGGAACCAGAACCAGAAGTAACGCCATCACCTGTGGCTTCCCCGGAACCAGAACCAGAAGTAACGCCATCACCTGTGGCTTCCCCGGAACCAGAACCGGAACCAGCAGCAGTAGAAACACTAGTTCCGGTGTTACCTTTAGCCGGAGAACCTTATTTAGATCCCGCACAAAGGTTTCAAGTAGGTATTATCGAAGGATTTAGCGTAACTTCCCTAGCAGGTTCGCCATTAATCGAATCACCTGATGGAAATTTAGCTTATACGGTTGTAGTGCGATCGCGGGCTTTTGATAATAATTTAAGCGATGCTGCTTTGGCTCAAATTGCGGTGGATACTTTTGAGCAAGGTGAAGGTTTTATCCCTGGAGAGTTTCAATCGATTGGGGATGGAGTAGTAATTTCTTGGGCTGGTAGCTTAACTTTGAGGGGAAACACTCAACCGATTAGTGGTTTGATTTTGTCTCGTCAAGTACCAGGAAATGTTTTAGTAATGCTAATTTCCGCTACGGAAGAGGGACAAGACAAAGTTGAAGCAGTTCTCTCTACTGTTGCTAATAGTCTTCAGTCAATCTGAAAATAAGTAGAGACGTTGTCAGCAACGTCTCTAACTCTCTTTTTCAATAA